>VGCJ01000099.1 GCA_016870035.1 Alphaproteobacteria bacterium | reverse complement strand
TCCAAGATGTCCCATAGGACGCGCTTTGCCGGGTCCACAAACTGATTTGGGTTGAAACAATTCGCCCAATCTGTGCTACACGATCACTCCGATGAGTGAGCTTTCCCCGTCTATGCCGATTCAATCTATACAAAAGTCCAAGCTGCACCTATTTTTTAAAGAGGCCTCGGGCTTACTCGCCTTCAACGCGCTTTTGTGGTGGCTGATCCCCGGCTTCGCGCTCGGAAATCTCCACGTCGACACGCTTGAAGCGGCATTTTGGACGCATGATCTCGCATTTGGATATTGGAAACATCCACCGCTTCTTACATGGCTCATTGATCTTGTTTTTGTTCCAGGCCCACTATCTATTCTCTCTATTTTATTTCTCAGTCAGATCATAACGATCACAACGGCATTCTTCATTTGGCAAACAGCCGCTGAAATTGCCGGGAGAGAGGCGTCACGTTTGGCGCTGATCCTTTTTCTCACTTCTCCTCTCGCGTCATTCTACGCGCTACAAGTCAATCATAATACGGTGCTTGCGCCATTTATCGCGGGGACAATTTATCTTGGATACCGCTACCTTGAAACACGCAGTCTAAAATCAAATGTTGCACTCGGTGTCGCGATTGGGTTAGGGCTACTCGCAAAATACGAGATCATTTTTGCCGTAATCCCTTTGCTTTCTCTCGCCATCCTTATTCCTCGTTATCGAGAAAATTTTCTAATCTTAAAAAGCTATCTGGCAATACTGATCGTTATCGCCTTCGCGGCCCCTCATCTCATTTGGCTTTCCGCAAATGATTGGCCAAGCTTCAAACACGCCATTGACTCCGCCCCTATGGCAACACACTTCAACTATCTTGAAAGTCTCTGGGGCTTTTTTTGGGGCCTCATGACAGTCATCGCAACGCCTCTCTTGCTCCTCAAAGTCATAAAATTTGACGGCATCAACGCACTCCGAGAAAAACCAAAGAATGAAATTCAAAAAATCGGACAAATTATTACATTAGTGCCCCTCTTAGGCCTTATCGCTGCCAGCCTCGTAACAGGACAATTTGTAAAAGCACTATGGCTCTTACCATTAGGGCCCGCGATTGCGATCGGGCTCGGAATTATAGGACGTGGTGTAGCGATCAATCTGTCAGAAAAGTTAAACAAAATTGCCGTGAGCGGGATGACAGCTCTTTTTGGCCTCTTCTGGTTCTATCTCAGCGTTGGCGATGTTATCGCGCGGCCTCATGAGGCTTTTTTTGCCAATACCAAAACACTCGCCAGTCAAGTCGAAAATCTATGGACGCGTCATCAAAACAAGCCGCTCACTTGTCTTATTGTCAATGAACAAAAGATCGGCGCCTCCCCATTTCTTTGGCTATCATCAAGGCCACTCGTTCTTGAAACACCAGCAACGCCTTGGGGTACAAAAGATCATCTTATTGACTGTGTTGCGAAAGGCGCTATTGCTATCAATCTAAATGAGGGCGCAGCCATAGAGAGGTTTTTTCCCCGTTTATGTTTAAAAACTTTTGAACCAATCAAGACCGCGTCACTTTTAGGATTAAATAAGGACTTCTGGCCCGGTCACATCGCCTATCTTCCTCCTGAAGGGGAAGCATGCCCCCAAACTGAATAAGTGATTAAACCCTATTTATTGAGGGTATCCAGCTTCCACCGCCGATGGCCCCAAAGCCACAGAGCGGGATCTTCGCGGATCCAAAGTTCAAACTGGCTTTGAATCGATTTCGTATTCGAGATGATTTCATCATCACGGTTAGGAAGACGATCCAATTCCAATTTCATTGCCTCAATCTGAAATTTTCGACTGCCCGTGCGAATGGCGCGAATGGCGACAATCGGCATATTATAAAGTCGTGACAACAATGCGGGAAATGTCGTCACACTGGTGGGTAAATTGAAAAAATCAACGAAAACACCATGCGAGTCTCGAAGATCGGCCATAATCGCGATGGAATAGCCATTCGCAATTCCCCGCCTGACTTTGGTAATTGTTTCAAGCCCCTTGGAATACAGTCCGCCTTTATAAAAACGCGCACGTAAATTATGAACCTCTTGATCAATCAAGGGATTAAGAATTTTCTGATAAACACCAATCAAAGGCTTGCCATATTTCTCGGCTGCAAGCGCGGGCACTTCCCAATTGCCCATGTGCAGTGAAACAAAAATCGCAGGTTGCTCACTTTTCATAATCGCAATGACATCCTCAGAAAAAGAGAGGGTCACAGCGTTCGGATCATCCGCAATTTTGTGGAGCGCGAGGGCTTCGACGCTGGTCCGTCCGAGATTATCCCACATCCGATCAAGCAACGCTTCACGATCTGAAATGGATAGCTCAGGCATCGCAGCCTCTAGATTAATGATCGCCCGACGATGTCGATGAAGACGCGGCGCGAGAACGCGCCAGATTGCGCCGGAAAGACCGTCAATAAAACGCGCGGGCAAATGATTGGCGAGCCACACACCCAAGGCAAATAGATAATACTCAACTTTATGCCGAAATAAAACTTTATAAGGCATGAAACTGCAATTCATAAAGACGCGCATATTTGCCGCTTTGATTCAACAAAGCATGATGCGTTCCTTGTTCAACAATCGTACCGGCGTCGAGAACATAGATTTGATCAGCATGAATGACCGACGCAAGCCGATGCGCGATCATGAGAACCGTGCGACCCTTCATCAATCGTGATAACGCTTCCTGAATCAGGGCGTCTGATTCAGCATCAAGCGCAGATGTTGGTTCATCAAGAAGAAGAATGGGAGCGTTTTTGAGAAAGGCGCGCGCAATCGCAAGTCTTTGTTTTTGCCCCCCCGAGAGACGCCCGCCAAATTCGCCCACTGACGTTTGATAGGCATCAGGCAAACTCATAATAAAATCATGCGCGGCGGCATCTCGAGCCGCAGCCTCGATTTCCGCTTGCGTTGCTGAAGGACGACCCATCAGAATATTTTCAGCAATTGTGCCATCGAAAAGAAATACATCTTGGCTCACAAAAGAAATCACATGATGAAGCGAGGAGAGATCAATCTCTGAAAGGGGCTGATCATCGATACGGATCTGCCCTGACTGCGGCAACCAAAATCGAAGGCAAAGATTAAGCAGTGAGGATTTGCCGCTGCCGGACGCACCGACCAGCGCGGTCACTTGTCCACCTCGAGCCGTCAAAGTGACATCACGAAGAACCGGCTCCTCCGGGCGATAACCAAAAGTAATGTGAGAGAAAGAGATCGTTCCTTTGCTCAAGGCAAGGGGGCGCTGCGTGCTTGCCGGTACAATCGGTTCACGATCAATGAGTTCGTAAAGCATTTTCACACCCACCGCTGCGCCAGCAAGCTGCAGATGAAGGCGCGCAATGCGCCGCGCCGGCTCGGTCAACATCAATAATGCAGTCACAAAAGCAAAAAACTCACCCGGCGTTGCGCCTTGATGAATAACGCGCCAGCCACCATAAAAAATCACACTCGCAACAGCCACGCCGCCAAGCGTGTCAAGCAATGGCAGTGTGATGGCCTGAACAGAGGCCATACGATTTGATAATTTTCGAACTCGCTCGACGGTAGCTGACATCCGCTGTTTCATCATGCTCTGAAGACTAAAAGAACGGATCACTCTGAAGCCGTGAAGCGTTTCTTGCATTACACCCAGAATCTCAGCGAGTGTTTCAACTTCGCGCCCGAATAGTTTGCGCATACGCGCTAGGAGACGCGTGATGACTGCCACGAGAAGAGGAACACCAATCAGCGCAATAGCGGTCAACACACTGTCTTGCATCAACATCACAATCAATAAACTGATGACTGTAAAGAGATCACGCCCCAAAGACGTGGCAATGAGATTAAGAGCAACGCTTGCCGCGCGCGCATTATGTGTAATCCGCGTGATCAGGTCCGATGACGCCATCTCCTGAAAAAACGCCATATCTTGTCTTAAGATCGAATGATACAAACGGGTTTGCATCTGGGCGATGATTTGATTGCCGATACG
Organism: Alphaproteobacteria bacterium; assembly: GCA_016870035.1. Taxonomy (GTDB): domain Bacteria; phylum Pseudomonadota; class Alphaproteobacteria; order Rhizobiales; family Beijerinckiaceae; genus CAIUPE01. The sequence goes on along the minus strand of VGCJ01000099.1, from coordinate 3,406 downwards.
CGCCAATATGACTTCTTGGCCATAAGATGCCACGCCCTTCACGACGTAAATGACAATCACGCCGACGCAAATCGTCACCATCAAATTTTCATTACGCGCAATGAAAACATCATTGATGAGATCACGCATGATCCACGCGCTAAATCCTGTCGCGCCCGCAACAAGAAACATAAGGCCCATGGCAATGGCATATTGCCATGCATAGTGGAGAAAATTTTCAGCGATCAGCCTTTTAAGGATTGAAAAATCTTCAAAGGAGTTCGCAAAATATTTCTTTAGCATCAGGGCCTTTTCGAAAAAACGCGCCAGAACTTTACGGGACGTAGGAGAAACGCACATAGAGCCAAGGCCCCGCCCCTGTCCAGAGCTTCAAGAATAAAAGAGTAAATTCTGGCGTTATCGGCCCAAAATCGGACCTAAACGGCTGCAATAAAGCCCGATCACAAGAAGTCCCGCCAAAAACAAACCGGCCAATGCCGCGACACCAAACAGCCAATTCACCCCATAGGCATCAATGGCCATGCCCATCAAAGGCGGGGCTATGATTTCGGCAACGCCATGAGAAACGAGGATTGCGCGCGACATCAAAGACCGATTCGTCCGTCAAAGCTGCATAAGCAAGCCCGCCATAAAGCGGATCGGTCGTCAAAGCAGACGCCCCCAAAGGGCCACGAAAACATAAAGCCAGATCCCTGCGCCATCCGCGAAGACGAGACCTAATGACGCGATTGCCGATATAAGCGCGAGACTGATCAGCCACAAAATCGGATTTTTGCGTTCAAGCACGCGGCCCAAAAGCGGTTGCACGAATGTAACGCCCGCCATCACCACAACACCAATGATGGGCACAAAATCAGCTTGCAATCCTCTATCCGCACCATAGGCGGCATAGAAGGTCAGAAAGATTGAAAAAGCAGACCGGAAATAAAAACGCCTGCCAGCGGTACGCCCGCATTTTTGAGGATACGCAAAGCATGACCCGATTCACGTTTGTGCTCTTGAGACTCAGTTGGCGGCAAGGGCGCAACGCCAATAATCAATGAAGCGACAATAATCATCACGCCACCCAACTCTCAGCAATGATATATGAAATACCAATTCCAAATCCGGCAAGGCATCGACCAACGGCCCACAAAAATGAATTTTCCAAAAGAAGACCAATAAGGCCAACACACATCAAAGGAAGCAGCAACAAACCCGAAATACGGTCACCGCTTTTGCGAACAAGTGGTGGGCCAATGAAATATCCGAGAAACATACCGGCAAAATAGATTGAAACGATCAAGCCCAACAGTGAATTCGGCATTTTGTTGATAACAGCCAGCACCGGCATCACCGTCATGCCGACGCCATTCGACATCATAAAGAAAAACATCCACAAAAAGACCGGCCACAAATCCATGAGCCGTTTTGTTTGTGTGTCGTTTTGAGTGATCATCACGCAGTGGCCTTCTTCAATTTTTTTCTACCCAGGCTCACGTAAATCAGCATCAACCGAAGACCGCGCGAAAAGAGCAATCATCAAGCCGGCACCCACGATCAAGCCGGCGCCAATAACGGACTCAATACCCGGTGTTTCATTCCAGATGAGATAGCCCCACACCGTGCCCCATATCAGCGTCGTATATTCAAATGAGGTTACGATATTGGCCTCTTCGAGGCGATAGGCTTCGCCAAGCATGGTCATGCCGATCGCCGCGATTGGACCACAGGCGCCAATCAACAAAAGATCGCGCAGACCCGGCATCTCCCATTGCCCCAGCAAAAAGACGAGGCTGCGATGGCCATCATAATCTTGGCCCCAAAGCGTAACAACTGAAGCCAATGCCCCCGCCGCGCAAAGATAAAGAAGATTTTGATAGAAGGACATCACGGCAGCCGAATCATTCAACCCGATGCGTCGCGCGACAACTTGAGCGCTTGCATAGGCGATCGCAGCTACAATCGGCAGCAGAGATGCAAATTCAAAAACACCGCTTCCTGGTTTCACCATCACGAGCGCGCCAACAAAGCCAATGAGAATAGCGCCCCACCTCACAAGACTTATTTTTTCACCAAGCACTGGCCCTGCAAGCGCCGTGACAAAGAGCGGCACAGTCGCATAAAGCGCAATGATGTCGGCAAGCTTCATCACCGGAAAAGCGAGAAAGTAACTCGTGTAAGAACAAAGCAACATCACACCGCGCAAAATGAGAGCGCCGCGGCGCGCAGACATCAAGGTCTTCAAACCACCCGCGCGATGAACAAGGAAAAGAATGAAAGGCAGTGCCGCGAAGCACCGCACGACGATCACCTGATGAACAGGATAAGAGCCGCTCACGGTTTTGATTACAATGTCCTGCAACGAGAAGGTGAACACCCCCGCCATCAGCCAAAAAATCGCTTTGATACGATTGGAAAAAGTCATGATGAACCTGTCACTTCCATGACCTTATTCGCCCTTCTTCGGAAACCGCGCATCCGACTCAACCACTTTTAAATCCATATGATTGCGCATGTAACGCTCGGAAGCTTTTTGCAGCGGCTGGAAATCCCACGGATAATAATGACCGCGCCGTAATGCCTCGTTCCTTCAGGATAAAGATCCCAATATTTTTTACGCGCGACATAGGGGTCATGCGGATGCGTGAAGCTTACCGTCAAACAAAAAGGCCGCTCGCTCTCCTTGCGTGCAAATTGATAAAGGCGCAATTTCGCATGATAGGCGACTTCATCATCATATTCGAGCTGATTGGTGATTTCAGCAGTGCCGGCATTGGTGACAGAGCCAAGATTGTGATACCACCAATCGATGCGATCTTCGGGTTTGGTCCAATCCGGTGTCCAGCCAAAATCAGCCGGATAAATATCGGTCGTCAATCGCTCCTCGAAACCATGCAATTGATCGGGCCCAACAAAGTGCATTTTTCCTGAAAGCACAGTTTTATAGCCGCCCTGCCGCAACGGATGTGCGAAGGTCGGGATCGATGACGCAAACTCTGCTGCATTGTCGTAAACACCCGTTCGTGACGGAAGCTGGCCGGTCATGAAAGATGCGCGTGAGGGCGCACAAAGCGGGCTCGGGCAATACGTATTCGTGAACCGCACGCTTTCTTGAGCCAGCTTGCTCAAAACGGGTGTTTTCAAAAAGGGGGCAGGACCATCCGGAAACCAGGTGCCATTCAACTGATCAACCATGATGATCAAGATGTTTGGTTTCGTTTTTTGATCATGCTTCGTCGTCATGGCTTTCTCACTCAGGCTCATCGGCTTTGTCGCACTCCTTAGAGCGCGTCGGCCTTCCCGTCATCCTTTCTCCCGGCAAATCTCCCATGGGCTGAACGAAAAGACCGATCAAAAACCGACCCTCTATGTCGGAATTGACGCCGACGGGCTGAAGACTCTAAGAAGGACGAAACAAAGTCGT
>VGCJ01000098.1 GCA_016870035.1 Alphaproteobacteria bacterium | reverse complement strand
CACAAATGTGCGCTCAGGTGGTACGAGTCCTGTCGCACGTATGACTTATTCACTCGTTCTTTTGTTACTTATTCTTTTAGCTGCGCCGCTCGCCTCTTATATTCCGCTTGCGTCGCTCGGTGCAATTCTAGCGATTGTTTCTTAGAATATGGTGGAGCGGGACGAATTTATCTCAATTCTGAAGCGGTCATGGCCCGATGCCATAATTCTTCTTGCAACTTTTCTTCTCACCATCTTTCGCGATCTTAATGAAGGAATTGCGGTTGGTGTGATCCTCTCTGCACTTATATTCATGCATCGGATGGCGGAAGCTTCGCGCGTAAATGGCGATGCTTCAATCGCACCGATAGTATCTGAGCCGGATACAATTACCTATCGCATGGAAGGTCCGCTATTTTTTGGTATCGCCTCAGAGATTGCTTAAGTTCTAGATCGGATCAATGAGAACCCGAAGCGGTTTGTTCTCGATTGTTCGTCCGTCCCCCTTTTGGATATTACCGACACCCATTTCTTAAAAACAATGATTGATCATTTCCACAAACAAGGAACGGAAGTCATTTTCAAAAATGTAAATGAGCAAATGCACAATGCATTAAGACGCTTTGGCGTTCTCGATCACGGCGCACGGATTGAACCTTAAAAAGTCAGGGATTTTCCCGACGCAAGAGTCCAAGCGTTAAGAAGTAAACCGCAATCAAGCCCAGCACCCATTGAGTGATTGGATCCACCTTCATATCCTCGATGATGGCGATCACAGCGGCGACGACCCACACGCCCAACAATGTCAGTGTAAGTCGACGCAGCATTTTCACGCGAAGGGGATGAACAAAGGTGAAATTTGAAGCTTGCGCCAGCGCGAGTAAAATCACAGCAATAGTTGTGGCAATCGCTGGAGGCTGAAAAACCAAGATTAAAAATACAACGAGATTCCAAACCGCCGGAAAACCTCGGAACCAATAGTCATTGGTCTTCATCGTGTTTGAAGCAAAATATAATGCAGCCGACAAAACGATAATCGCGCCTTGCAAGGCTAAGAGCCAATGCGGATATAGGCCGCTCATTAAAAGAATGACGGCCGGAACAAAAACATACGTGACATAATCAACGACGAGATCGAGCACATCGCCCGAGAGTTGCGGCGCATATTTTTGAACGGCCCAGGCACGCGCAAATGTGCCGTCAATTCCGTCAACAAGAAGCGCCAGGCCAAGCCAGGCAAAAGCCAAGCCCATCTTTTGTTCAATGGCTGCCGTCAACGCAAGAAAGGCAATCGTCGCGCCGGAGGCGGTAAAGACGTGAACTGCAAAGGCACGATATCGATGCGTGGCCTTCCCTTTAGGGTGCGACAATCCGTCAGGTGGCCCCGTTTCGGGGGATGTCATGGGGTATTCTCCCGTCTTGAACTCGCAAAATGCGATGAGGCCTCATATTTATCAAGGACTGAACGCGACACACCCGCAAAATCTTGTAAACCTCTTCCGGCTTGTTCTATGGTTTGCGGCGTCGAAGTCAAATCCAGTCCTTTTGGAATTCACTGAATGAATGATTTTTTTGATTGCCTCGTTATTGGTACCGGCCCCGTGGGTATGGTCGCTGCCAGCGGATTGGGAAAGGCCGGCATATCCGTTGGACTCATTGGACCTGAACCAAATCTTTCCCGCGATGGGCGAACCGTTGCGATTCTCGATAAAGGCGTCAGCCTTCTTCAATCACTTGGCTTGTGGAACGAGGCTCAGAAAAAATCCGCTCCGCTGATCGAGATGAGGATCATCGACGATACCGGAAGCCTTTTTCGCGCGCCTCCAGTCACTTTTCGCGCGCATGAATTGGGCCTAGACGCTTTCGGGAAAAATATAGAACTCACGGATCTCGTCACCTCCCTTTCACTGATTTTGAAAACACAAAAGACGATCCAATGGTTGTCAGACACTGTGCGTGCGTTCGAACGTGATATCGATGGCCAAATTAAGGTTGAACTTACTTCTGGCCATAATGTTAAGTGCAAAATTTTGATTGGAGCCGATGGAAAAAATTCAAAGGTTCGGGATTTTGCTGATATCAAAACAAAAAAATGGAAGTATCCACAAAACGCACTTACGGCGCTTTTTAAGCATGAACTTGATCACGAAGACCGTTCAACAGAATTTCATAAACGCTCTGGCCCTTTCACGCTTGTGCCACTTAACGGTCGGCGCTCAAGCCTTGTTTGGATGACGACGCTAAAAGATGCAGAGCGGATTGCAAAACAAACTGCGGAAAATTTTGCGCGCTCAGTTGAAAAGCAGGCTCATTCGCTTTTGGGAAAAATGACTCTCGAGAGTGAGATTGGTCTGATCCCAATGTCAGGACTTTCAACCGATCATTATGCAAAAGATCAAATTGCCTTAGTCGGTGAAGCCGCGCATGTCTTCCCGCCAATAGGTGCACAGGGGCTGAATTTAGGCCTTCGTGATATTGATACGCTTTTGAAATCTATTACCCATGAATTGGATGATCAAGCGCTTCAGAAATTCGACCGCGATCGTCGTCGAGATGTTAAAACACGAACAATGGCGGTTGATCTTTTGAACCGCTCATTGCTTGCGGATTATATCCCTGTCGATTTTGCACGTGGCGCGGGATTGATGGCGATTGCCAATATCAAACCACTCAGGCAATTCATCATGCGGCGTGGCGCAGGTTTTTGATTACGATCTAATGGCCGAAGATATTTAAACGAACCGGCACCATATTCTGACTAATCATATAAAGAAGTGTTGTTACCGTGAAAACGGAAAGCGCTGTGCCGACAAGGATCGCACCAGACGCGCGTTGAACATAGACCTTATACTGATTGGCAATCACAAAAACATTCAATGCTGGTGGTAGCGATGCCATCAGCACAGCGGTTAAAACCCATTCCGGATCAAAATCACCAACCGAGGATACAATAACCCACGCGGCAATAGGGTGAAGAATAAGTTTGATGAAAAGAAGAAAAGGCATCTCTTTTGGTACGCCATCAAACGGACGTAAAGCCACCGTGACGCCCATTGCAAAAAGTGCACAAGGTGCAGCCGCATTTTTCAAAAATGTTAGCATTGTATCGATGACTTGCGGCGGTTCAAAATCGATCGCAGCAGCAAAAACAGCTGCGGCTGAAGCGATGTTGAACGGATGGGTAACCACGCGCTTGATTACAAAAAGTGCGGTCTCTGTCCATTTTGGCGATTGACCGGAACCGAGCGCCATCAACATAGGCACGGCAGAAAAGTGCAAGGCGTTATCGAACACGAATATGAGCGCTGTTGGCACCACTGCGTGAGGCCCAAGAGCGGCAATGGTGAGACCCGGCCCCATGTAACCGATATTGGCGTAAGCGCCGGCAACGGATTGCACGGCGGACGCACGGATATCGCCCTTTGTTGAGATCATCCCTACGAGAAACGAGAGCGCGAACATAAGACCCGTAGTGGCCGTTGTCGCGATTACGAAAGGCCAGTTGGCTAGTTGCTCGAGAGGGGCCGCCGAAATGAGTTTAAAAAACAAGCCGGGCAAAGCGACATAAACGATGAAAAAATTCATCCATTGCAGCCCAGCCTCTGGATAACCAAGTTTCTTGCCGCAGATAAATCCCAAAAGGATCAATCCGAAAAATGGCAAAGCGAGCGAGAGAACCTGAGACAAACGGGTGGCCTTTGAGCGATCTGGGCACGATGCGGATGCGACATCTCATAAAGTAGCGATCAGGGTCAACCGCAGCGTTAGCATAGCGAACCTGCCGAAAATGCGAAATTTTGTCCCGATTGACACTTTTGGTCCGGCGGGCTTAACCAAGTGCTATGGAAAGGCGTAAGGCAAAATATGCTATCGGCGAGGTGGTCAAACACCGGATTTACCCGTTTCGCGGCGTGATTTTTGACGTCGATCCGTCATTTTCGAATACGGAAGAGTGGTATAATTCGATCCCCGAAGAGATCCGCCCTTCCCGCGACCAACCCTTCTACCACCTCTTCGCGGAAAATGCGGAGACCGAATATATTGCTTATGTGTCAGAGCAAAATCTTCTGCCTGATAACTCGCGTGAGCCGATCCGACACCCGCAAATTCGTGATGTCTTCGATATCGACGATCATGGTCGCTACAAAGCAAAAGCGCGCAATCTAAATTGAACGCGCGCTTCTGAAACTTCAAAAAAACGTAACGTTATTGTGCAGGAGCTTGCTGTTACTGGCCTTGAGAGGGAGCGGCTTGACCTTGAGCAGGCGCTTGCCCCTGTTGTCCCATTTTCTTGCGCATCTCTTCAGCCTGACGTTGCATCTCTTCTTGCATTCTTTTTTGCTCTGCAGCGAGGATTGCTGGATCAATCGGCGGGCCGTCGAACACTTTTCCAAATGTCAAAAGCGGAACCTGGAAGACCACTTTACCACCAAACTGATTTTGAACGCTGACCATAATCGCCTGCCCTTTTTTAAACGCGGCAATCACATCATCCTTCACAGGGACTTCGGCAAAACATCCGTTCGGAAAACAGATCGCATATTTACCAGGCTGCGATTGGCCCTGATCCACTTGAAAGCGAACGCCAGGCGCGAGCATGAAACCCAATGGCAAAAGAAACCGAACCGTCTTTTGCGGCTCACCTTGTACATCATAAACGGCTACGGCAAGAACCGGCTGATTTTGATCAGACACGTAATCACGCGTTGTGTAGCAAACCTTTTTTTTCGCAACCTGATCTTCACCGCAAATCTTGACCCAATCGGCTTGGGTGGGCTCAGGTTGAACCTGCACAATCGCGGGACCTTGAGGTGCGGATTGAGCGGATTGCGCCGGTGCGGGCTGAGCGGGCGCGGGTTGGGCCTTTTTGGGCTGACTTTGGGCAAAAGCTTGTGGCAGTGACGAGGCTAGCGCCAACGCGATGACAACTGAGGCAAGATCCGCTTTTTTGAAGTTCAACATAGATCAGTTTCCGCGATAAATAAATTTGTTTTGCCCGATAATTGGCTACGACTCACTTCAGTAAACCACTACATCGCCTGCTCATACTTGGAACATCGCGACCTTTCCATGTAAAAATGGCAGCTTTCCTCAAGACTGGTCCGAATCGACACTTTTTGCGAGATAAATATCAATTAAATATTTTTTTTCATTGGGTTTTCCTATGCGTTTACCTTTAATTTTCTTCTTTTTAGGGCTTTTTGTTGGTCCCACGGCCGTTTGGGCAGGCTCGCAGCACGGTATTTCCATGCATGGACAGCCTGCGTTATCTGCGGATTTTAAGCAGCTACCCTATGCACATCCCGATGCACCGAAGGGCGGACGTGTCACCTATGGCGTTCTGGGAACATTCGACACGCTAAACCCCTATGCAGTGCGCGGGGTTGCAGCTCAGGGATTAACTCCCCCGCTTGGGCTCGTTGTACAAAGCCTGATGATGCGCTCAGCCGATGAACCTTTCACACTTTACGGATCTATTGCAGAAAGCATTGATGTGCCCGATGATCGTTCGTCGGTCACATTTCGCATCAACGCCAAAGCAAAATTTTCTGACGGCAAACCCATTACTTCAGAAGACATCGCTTTCACTTGGAGTTTGCTGAAAGAAAAAGGCAAACCCAATATGCGCGCGTCTTATGGAAAAGTGCAAAAAGTCGAAACGCCTGACGCATCAACCATACGGTTTGATTTGACCAGCGTGGGTGATCGTGAATTGCCTTTGATTTTGGGCTTGATGCCGGTGCTTGCAAAACACGCAACCGACGTCGAGAAATTTGAAGAGACAAGTCTCACACCACTTTTGGGTTCCGGCCCCTATCTCGTTGCCGAAGTGAAGCCGGGCGAAAGCATTACCTATAAACGCAATCCCGATTTTTGGGGAAAGGACCTGCCAATCAATCGTGGGCTCTATAATGTCGATGAATATAAATTCGATTATTACCGCGATGCGAATACACTCTTTGAAGCGTTCAAAGGTGGGCTCTACGATATCCGTTCGGAAGACAATCCAAGCCGCTGGGTAACCGGTTATGATTTCCCGCGTATGACCGAACAAAAAGCCGTCAAAGATGCAATTGCGATGCGAACGCCAAAGGGCATGACGGCGCTTGCAATGAACACACGTAAGCCTGTGTTCTCTGATATCCGAACACGCGAAGCACTATCCTATCTCTTCGATTTTGAATGGGTGAATAAATCACTCTTCGAGGGCGTCTATAAACGCACATCCAGTTACTTTGAGGGCTCTGATCTCGCTTCAACAGGCGTGCCCGCGTCCGAAAAAGAAAAAGCTATTCTCGCGCCCTACCCTGACGCGGTGCGGGCAGATATTCTTGCTGGGACATGGAGACCGCCTGTGTCTGATGGAACAGGTCGAGATCGCAATAATGCTAAAAAAGCTTTTGAACTTTTAAAGGCAGCTGGATGGACTCTCGATAAAGGTATACTCAAAAATCAAAATGGTGAGCCCTTTGCTTTTGAAGCCCTTGTCGTCACACGCGTACAAGAGCGATTAGCGCTCAACTTTTCAGAATCTCTTCAAAAGCTGGGCGTTCAAATGAATGTCCGCTATGTTGATGACGTGCAATATTGGCGTCGTGTTGCGACGTTTGATTATGACATGATCCAGTTTACATGGGGCTCATCACCATCCCCTGGCAATGAACAACAAAACCGCTGGGGAACTAAATCGAAGACGCGCGAGGGATCTTTAAACTATCCGGGCGTCGAGTCCCCCGCAGTCGATGCGGCAATTGAAGCGTTGCTTGCTGCGCGCGAGCGAACTGATTTTGTTGATGCCGTTCATGCATTAGATCGTGTTTTGCTATCCGGCTTTTATGTCGTTCCTCTCTTCAACGCTCCTGAACAATGGATCGTGAGATCGTCAAATGTTAAGCGCCCTGAAATAACGCCCCTCTTCGGCTTCACGCCGGAAACGCTTTGGCGTGTGGAGAATTGAGCAATGAATACAAACGAAACAGTTACGATTGATATTGTGTCCGATGTAGTTTTTCCCTGGTGTTATCCCGGCAAAAGCAATCTTAAAAATGCACTTCAAGATTATAATCACTCCATCATTATCTGTTGGCATCCGTTTCAACGTGATCCTACAATCCCGCGACAGCGCTTGGATCGAAAAGCCTACATGGCCAAAAAATTTCCTGATCCGTCCTATCTTAAAAATGCCCATGAGCGTCTCATTAGCTTAGGGACATCAAATGGATTGAAATTTGATTTCGAAGCTATTGAAAAATCACCCAATACGCTTGATGCTCATCGGCTGATCCAATGGGCGGGTGAAATTGGCACCCAAGATCAGATTGTTAACGCACTTTTCAAAGCCTATTTTGAAGAAGGCCGCGATATCGGCGATCATTCCGTGTTAATTGAAATCGCTCCTTTGCATGGTTTTGAGAAAAGTGATAACGAAAGAAAATTGGGCGATGATGACGATATAAAGTCCGTGCAAGCAGAGATAGAAGAAGCTCAAAGGCTTTGTATTTCTGATGTGCCCTTCTTCAATTTTAATCGTAAATTGGCAGCTTCCGGCGCTCAATCGCCGGATCAACTTCTTGTCACGA
>VGCJ01000097.1 GCA_016870035.1 Alphaproteobacteria bacterium | reverse complement strand
GGATCTCGGCAAACAAGCAGGTCTTTAATTATGTATCGTTATGACGAATTCGATCATCGTTTTGTTCGCGAACGCGTTCTCGAATTTCGCGGACAAGTCGAGCGTCGTCTTGATGGCTCGCTCTCGGATGATGAATTTCGTCCTTTGCGTTTGATGAATGGTCTTTATCTGCAGCTTCACGCCTATATGCTGCGTGTGGCAATTCCCTATGGCACTTTGTCTTCACGCCAAATGCGCCAGCTCGCGATGATCGCGGATAAATGGGACAAGGGTTACGGTCATTTCACCACGCGTCAAAACATCCAATTCAATTGGCCAAAACTTAAAGACGTTCCGGATATTCTTGATGCGCTTGCAGATGTCGAAATGCACGCCATTCAAACCTCCGGCAATTGCATTCGTAATGTGACAGCGGATCAATTCTCGGGCGTGGCTGCCGATGAAATTGAAGATCCTCGTCCAACAGCGGAATTGCTGCGTCAATGGTCGAGCCTTCATCCGGAATTCACCTTTCTGCCGCGCAAATTCAAAATCGCAGTGATAGGCGCCGAGCATGATCGCGCCGCGATCAAAGGCCATGATATTGGCTTGCGTATCTTGAAACATTCGACAAGCGGTGAAGTGGGTTATGAAATTATTGTTGGCGGCGGCCTTGGTCGCACACCGATGATCGGTAAAGTCATTCGCGACTTTTTACCGAAGGCCGATCTTCTTCCCTATCTAGAAGCGATCATGCGCGTTTATAACGCGGAAGGTCGTCGCGATAATAAATATAAAGCGCGCGTGAAAATTCTTGTTCACGAAACAGGCATTGATGAAATTCGCAAAGCGGTAGAAGAGGAATTTGCTGCAAGCAATCGCTCTGCCATTGCCGCCGATCCGAAAGAAGTCGAACGGATCAATGCCTATTTTGCGCCGCCCGCTTATGAAACTCTGCCTGATACGAGCGCGCGCCTCGAAGCCGCAAAATCACAAGATTCTGAATTAAAGCGCTTCATTGAAACCAATGGATTTGCACATAAAGAGCCAGGTTATGTCGCGATCACCGTGTCCTTGAAAGCGATTGGCGCAGCCCCGGGTGATGCGACGTCCGACCAGATGCGCGCACTCGCTGATCTTGCGGATACTTATAGTCTTGGTGAATTGCGTGTCACGCATCTTCAAAACATCGTTCTTCCTTATGTGAAAAAAGACGATGTGCCGGCTCTCTTTGCGGAGCTCAAAAAACATGAACTCGGCACGGCCAATGTCGGCTTGATCACTGATATCGTTGCGTGCCCCGGCATGGATTATTGCGCGCTTGCCACCGCGCGTTCGATTCCGATTGCACACGACATTACAAAACGTTTCGCTGATCCGGATCGTCAACAACTCATCGGCGAACTCGGCATCAAAATTTCAGGCTGCATCAATGCCTGCGGCCATCACCATATTGGCCATATTGGCATTCTTGGGCTCGAGAAATCGGGTGAAGAAAGCTATCAAATCACACTAGGCGGTGATGCTACTGAAAACGCCGCAATTGGCGAGCGTCTTGGTCCGGGTGTGACGGGTGATGATGTACCCGATACCATCGAACGCATCATCGATATCTATCTTGCCGAGCGCCAGAAGGGCGAACGTTTTATCGATACCTATCGTCGTGTAGGAATTGACCGTTTCAAAGGAGCCATCCATGCCACTGATGCGTGATTTTTCTTTCGTCAATGATCACTGGCGTAAGCTTGCGGATAATGAAGATGTGCCGCGCGATGGTGATGTCATTATCAACTTCACGCGCCTTGATGAAGTGGCGGATCGGTTGAAAGCGCAAACGGGCAAAACCGGATTGCATATCTCGAACACAGTGAAGCCTGCGCAATTGCAGCCACTCTTCAATCAGATCGCGCTGATCTCAGTGGCCTTCCCCGCTTTCAATGATGGTCGCGGTTTTTCAATCGCAAAACGTTTACGTCATTTGGGATTTACGGGAAACTTGCGTGCCACAGGGCCTTTGATCGCGGATCAACATGCCTATGCGAAGGCCTGCGGCTTTGATGAAATTGATTTGCCGGAGACATTGGCTCAGCGCCAAACTGCGGATCAATGGCAAAAAGCGGCGAATGCGATCTCGCTCTCCTATCAACGCGGCTATCACCGTCCCGCGACCATTCTCGACCGAAGGCGCGCCCGCGCGTCCTGAGACAATCAGCCGGGTCGAAAGGGCGGTTCTTTGATAGGAATCGTCCTAACAACGCCATTGGACGCATGAATGTCTCGGGATATAGATCACACGAGTATCCCTTGCTGATCCCTGTTCGACCCATGTCTCGTAAGCCGACTAAAACAAGAGTAAACCGCATCGAACCGCTCGCGCGGTTGCCGGTGTTTTTCGGCTTGAAAGGACGCCGCGTCATCGTGGCGGGAGGCTCGGAGGCCGCTGGGTGGAAAGCCGAATTATTGGCTGCAGCCGGAGCGCGCGTGGAGCTTTATGCGGAGAGCCCTTCAGAAGAATTGCGCGATGTGCTCGCGCGGCTTGATGATCCGAACATCATTCATTTCGCGCGGCCGTGGTCGATATCGATTTTCAAAGGCGCAGCTTTAGCCATCCTCGCCACCGAAAATGATGCTGAAGCGCAAGCCTTCCGCTGCGCAGCGATCGATGCCGGCATATCTTGCAATGTCGTTGATCGCCCTGCCTTTTGTGATTTTTCTTTTGGCGGAATCGTCAATCGGTCACCGCTTGTCATCGGCATCTCAACAGACGGTGCCGCGCCCGTTTTTGGTCAAGCTGTTCGTACAAAGATCGAAGCCCTTCTGCCGCAAGGTTTGGCGCGTTGGGCGGAAGCGGCACAAAGCTGGCGTCCTTCCGTTCAGGCTTTGAGTCTTTCTTTCCAAAAACGTCGTGCATTTTGGGAACGTTTCACTGCTCTCGCTCTCTCGAAGCCGAATGAGATACCGCGTGATGAAGAACGCGATCAGCTTCTTGCTGAGAGCGTTTCAACAGCGTCTTCTCCTGAAAAAGGTTCGGCTGTTCTTGTTGGCGCGGGCCCCGGCGATCCGGAATTGATGACGCTTAAAGCCGTGCGCGCTTTGCAATCAGCGGATATTGTTCTTTACGATGATCTTGTCTCGCGCGCAGTGCTTGATTTCGCGCGCCGTGAAGCCAAGACCATGCTTGTGGGCAAAACGGGTCATGGCCCGTCATGCAAACAAGAAGACATCAATCGATTGATGGTGAGCTTCGCGCAGCAAGGCAAACGCGTCATTCGCTTAAAGAGTGGCGATCCAATGGTATTCGGCCGTGCGACGGAAGAAATTGATGCGTGCCGCGCAGCTGGCATTCCTGTTGAAGTCATTCCCGGCATTACAACGGCACAAGGTGTCGCAAGCCGCTTGTTGAAATCGCTCACACATCGCGCGATTGCGCGTCGTGTTCAATTTCTCACAGGCCATGACAATAAAGGCCAACTTCCGCCTGACATTGATTGGCGCGCGATCGCTGATGATGCCGCTACAACCGTTGTCTATATGCCCGCGCGAACCATTCGCGCATTAACCGATGCTGCATTGGCACATGGACTACCCGCCTCAACACCAGCGATTGCGGTTTATAGCGCCACGTGCGCCGATGAAGATGTGATTGAAGCCACAATTGCCTCGCTTGCTGACTGCATGGCGGAGAAGGAACGTAACGGTCCTGTGATTGTGTTGATCGGTCGTACGATGGAAGGCGCAGGATCAAACTGGGAATCTTTGTTGCCCTCAACGCATAATGATGCCGCGCTTCACAAGAGACAGTCAGCTTCGGCTTGATCTTTATGTGCGACGCCATTCGGCGAGCGTGACTCCACCAAGCACAAGCATCAATGCCACAGCATGATAAAGGTGGAAAGGTTCGCCCAAAAGAATGATTGCCAAGAGCGGTCCGAAAATCGGCACGAGATTTGTGAAATTCGCAGCGCGTCCGGGTCCTATCAATTCCACCGCTTTCAAAAAGAAAAGCTGCGCAAGCAGTGACGGACAAATGCCGATGAAGGCGACAATCATCCAGCCTTCAACAGTCGGCCATTGTGCTTCGCCTAACGCCATCTCGAGTCCTAAAAGCGGAAGCGATGTAATGAAAGCCGCCATCGCGACAATTGCAAAAAAGCCGATGCCCGAAACTTTCGGTCGGTTGCGCAACATCAGCGTATAGATCGCATAACTCAAGCACGCGATAACAAGACCGATATCACCGATGTTGAAATTGAACGCCAAAAGAACATCAAGTTGGCCTTGGCTTGCCACCGCAATGACACCGGCAAGCGTGAAGGGAATTCCTATCGCTTGCAACAAAGTGAGTGGAGTGCGTTGAAACAGTGCCGCGCCCATCAAAACAAAAATCGGCAACGACCCTTGCAAGATTGTCATATTCACCGCGCTTGTGTGATGCGCGGAGAGATAGAAAAGCGCATTGAAGCCCGTAAATCCAAAAATGGCACCGAGCACGAGACGCACAATGTGAAGCTTCAACACTAACCAATCTTCGCGAATGCGTAAGAAATCGAAAGCGAAAAGCAAACTGCAGGAGATGAGCCAGCGCAGCATGACGATCACCATCGGCGAGACTTCACCAATGGCCACGCGTCCCGCGATCCCATTTGCGCTCCACATCAACATAGTGAGCGTGAGCAGGAGATAGGGATTTGAGGCGCCGAACCGCCTGATCGTTTGGAGGACCGCTTTCATGAATCGTTCCTGAACCGGTATCCAGCCACACGCAACCCCCGATGCGACATGAGGGACACAAAAAAATTTCATCATTCCGGAATGCAAATCCTCATGCTATCAGCGCAGAGAAACCTAAAATCGAACTTGGGGTTCAGATGTCCCTCAGATTTCTTGTCGTTGAAGGCAATGTCAAAGGTCCGCGCGAGCGCCATCGCGATACCTATGGAAAGACCTATTCGGACTCCTATGGCTCGGTTTTGCAATCGATCGAACCCGACTCGATTTATGACGTAGCCTTCCCCGCCGATGAGGGCGCCAATCTCCCCGATATTGCGGGCCTCGAATCCTATGACGGCATCTGCCTTACGGGCTCGGCACTCAATGCCTATCACGCAACGCCTGAAATTCTGCGCCAAGTCGATTTGATGCGTGCAGCCTTTAAGTCACGCACCCCTGTTTTCGGCTCCTGCTGGGGTTTGCAAATGGGCGCGCTCGCCGCTGGCGGCGATGTTCAAGCCAATCCACTGGGTCGTGAAGTCGGCTTTGCGCGAAGGCTCACCAAAACCGAAGCGGGTGAAACTCATCCGCTGCTCAAAGGCCGTCCCGCTTCATGGGATGCTCCCGCGATCCATCTCGATCTCGTCTCCAAACTGCCAGGAGATGTTACAGTTCTCGCCATAAACAGCCTTACCGAAGTGCAAGCGGCCGAGATCCGGTATGAGGGCGGGGTGCTCTGGGGCGTGCAATATCACCCCGAATTTAGCCTCCAGGAACTCTCCGTCATTCTGGATCGCTACAAACCGACCTTGCTGACCGAAGGCTTTTTGCGCACGGAAGAAGACCACGCGGCCTATGTTGCGGAACTCCGTGCCATAGGCGAAGACCCGACCCGCCATGATCTCGCTTGGAAACACGGGCTCGATCAGGAAATCCTCGATCCGGTGAAAAGAGTGACCGAATTACGCAATTTTATCGCCCATTACGTGAAACCGACAAAATCAACGCGCGGAAGAGCGTGATCCCGAATAGTGGGAACTAGTTTTCGGAACAGATCACGCGATAAAGACCAAATAGATTACCCAAAAAACATCCCCTGATTTTTGAAGCAGCGAGGGCAATTCTCCTTTCCCTTTGAGGCGAAAATGCTTTATCGGTTCGCCGCAAGCCTCGGCCCTCCGACTTGCGGAGTTCCGGGGCTTTTTGTTGCGACAAGGAAGAATGATTATGGGAAATGTCGTGGTGGTCGGCGCCCAATGGGGCGATGAGGGCAAAGGCAAACTCGTTGACTGGCTCTCCGAGCAGGCCGACACGGTGGTGCGCTTTCAAGGCGGTCATAATGCGGGCCATACACTCGTCATCGGCGACAAGACCTACAAATTATCGCTCCTTCCTTCCGGCGTGGTACGCCCTCATAAGCTCGGCGTGATCGGCAATGGTGTTGTGCTCGATCCTTATGCGCTCGTTGCTGAAATTGATCGGTTGAAAACACAAGGCGTGATCATCACGCGCGATAATCTTCGCGTCGCTGAAAATGCAGCGCTCATTCTCTCCATTCATCGCGAGCTTGATGGTTTACGTGAAGCCGGTCCTGCCGGCACCACCATCGGTACAACAAAACGCGGCATTGGTCCGGCCTATGAAGACAAAGTTGGTCGGCGCGCAATCAGGCTCATGGATCTTGCCGAGCCTGAAACTTTGCCAGCGCGTGTTGATCGTCTGTTGCTGCATCACAATGCATTGCGTCGCGGCGCTGGCTTAGAAGAGTTTGATGCGAAATCTGTTCTTAAAGAATTGCTCGACATCGCGCCGCGCGTCTTGCCTTTCATGGATGTTGTGTGGCGTTTGATGGATGAAGAACGCCGCGCTGGTAGACGGATTTTGTTTGAAGGCGCACAAGGCGCGTTGCTTGATGTTGATCACGGCACCTATCCCTATGTGACCTCCTCAAACACGGTTGCCGGACAAGCGGCTACAGGATCCGGCATGGGGCCTGGCGCTGTCGGTTACGTTCTCGGTATCGCGAAAGCCTATACAACACGTGTGGGTGAAGGTCCGTTTCCAACCGAACTTCATGATGAGATCGGCGAACGCATCGGCACGCGTGGTCATGAATTCGGCACCGTTACAGGTCGTAAACGGCGTTGCGGTTGGTTCGATGCCGTGCTTGTACGCCAAACCGTTCGTACATCCGGCATCAATGGCATTGCGCTCACCAAGCTCGATATTCTCGACGGCTTTGATGAAATCAAAATCTGCACCTCCTATCGGCTTGATGGCGCGGTGATCGATTATCTCCCCGCAAGCCAAGCCCAGCAGGCGCGCGCTGAACCGATTTATGAGAAGATTGAAGGCTGGAGCGCAGCCACAAGCGGCGCACGATCGTGGAAAGACTTGCCGGCGCAAGCGATCAAATATGTCCGACGCGTTGAAGAATTGATCGGCGCGCCGGTGGCTCTTGTTTCGACCAGTCCGGAACGCGAAGACACGATCCTCGTGCAAAATCCTTTTGAGGCTTGACGCGGACACCTCAACCGCGTGAGGAAAGCGCAATGGTCGATTACTACGCGCTGATCTCCCCTACGATCGAGCCTTTGGCCGGAGCCTCGCCCGAAGAGCGGCAGGTTGTCTATCGTCGACTCGTCGATATGCTCGATCAGCAATTGCGCGCGGCTGAGCCGCCACGCAGCGACAAAGAAATCTTGCGTGAAAAGATCGAACTTGAATCGGCAATCCGTCGCGTGGAGCGGCATGCGCTCGCGCGGCAAAAACCAAAACCGGCACCGAGTGAATCGCCAACGCCCATCACTCCCGAAAAAAATGAAGCGCTGCTGACGCCTAATGAAATTCCGGTACAGGCACCTATTCGCAAAGACATTCTCGGTCTTTCACGTTTTGCAACCACCCCTGATCAGGCGA
>VGCJ01000096.1 GCA_016870035.1 Alphaproteobacteria bacterium | reverse complement strand
TGTCGTCAATGCGATGGCCATCCATGTCCTCTCGCTCTTTGAAACCCTAGGCATGAGCGCAGGCGCGGCGATGCTCGCTGGCGCTCTGATCGGCCCTTCGCAAGTGGCAGCACTTTTAATCGAATTAATTTTTGGACGCACAATTTCAGCCATGGGTTTGGGCCTTATTACTATGGGCCTCTTTCCGGTGGCGCTTGCGGTGCCTTTGGTTCTGCCGCCCACTCTGGCCACCGCTTTCTTTTTTGGTGTGGTGTATGGCGCCTCTGCCGGCCTCTCGACCATCGCGCGCGGTGTGATGCCTTATGAGTTGTTCGGGGCCGAAGGCTATGGGCGTCGCTTATGGCTACTTTCCGCCCCCTCGCTCATCGCCAAAGCTTTCGCCCCAGCCGCAATCGCCATCGTGATTGATGCAAAAGGCCCCAAAATGGCGCTCTTATGCTGTGTAACCATCGCGATATTGGCGCTTTCAGCCACGATTGCGCTCGATCGCACCGTCCGCGCCTCGCGCTGATCGAACCTTTTCATTAAACCAAAAATCCTTTATTCTGAACGAAATTGTTCGTAGAACAAAACAATCGAGCTGTGATCGGAGCAATTTATGGGCATTGAAGGAAAAGACCGGGCACGGGTTCTTGATAGCGGCGCACAAGCTCTTTCCGGCCAACTCGGCAAGACCATTCAGCGTTTAAGAAAAGCCTATCACCTGTCTTTGTCTGAACTTGCCGAGCAATCAGGTGTTGCGAAATCGATCATCAGCCAAATCGAGCGCAATGAGACGAACCCGACGCTTGCGACGATCTGGCGTCTCTCACAAGCCTTGGATGTCTCCATCGAACGCGTGTTGTCAGTGTCGGAAGACGAACCCTTTATCGACAAGACCTCACGCGGCGATACGCCCATTCTTTTGTCTGATGACGGCAAAGTAAAACTTGCCATTATTGGGTGGATCAAAACCGTTGAATGGCTGCAATGGTATAATGTGCAAGCCGATCCCGGTGGCTTGCTTGAATCAGATTCCCATCAACGCGGATCAATTGAATGTCTCTCGGTTCTTGAAGGCGAGATGGAAGTTGAAGTCGCAGGCGTCATGCAGATCGCACGCGCTGGTGAAACTTTGCGCTATCGCTGCGACCGCCCGCATATCGTGCGCAACGCATCAGACGCGCCAGCACATGCCACAATGGTGTGTATCCTCAAAGCCGCTGTGATGGAATAAACGGGCCCGAAGGCCCGTTTAATAATCAAAATCAATTTTGATAGCGAAGCGCGCTGAGTGTTCACTCGGCGGCTAGGCGACTTGCCGATTGGATCGCTTCGAAGATCCGGATCGGTGTTGCCGGCATTTGCAAATGACGAATGCGATAAGCACGATCAAGCGCATCAATCACCGCATTCATCACCGCAGGTGTTGATCCGATCGCACCCGCCTCACCTGCACCTTTGATGCCCAAAGGATTGGTCGTTGACGGCACATTCTTCGTTTCAAAATGGAAATTTGGCAGATCATCTGCACGCGGAAGCGTGTAATCCATCAAACTTGCCGAGATCAGCTGACCATCTTTATCAAAGACCGTGTGCTCCAAAAGCGCTTGACCAATCCCTTGCGCGACACCGCCATGCACTTGGCCAGCAAGCAACATCGGATTGACCGCGATGCCGAAATCGTCACAGATCGTGTAATTCACAATCGATACAGTGCCGGTCAACGGATCCACTTCAACTTCCGCAACATGAGTGCCATTCGGATAGGTCGCATCAGGCGGCGTGAATTCGCCTTTGCCGCGTGTCATATCCGGTGTGGCACCCGGCAATTTTGCGAGATCGGCAAAAGTGATTTTGCGATCGGTACCCGCAACGCGCACGGTTCCATCCGCAATTTCAAGGTCCGCAACTTTTGTTTCAAGCTTGTCAGAAGCAAGCTTTTTAAGTTTCTCCGACAAATCTTTCGCGGCTACGAAAGTTGAAACACCGCCGACGGGAATTGAGCGCGAACCGCCAGTACCATGACCTGTTGCGACGCGTGCGGTATCACCTTGCACGACTTTGATTTTGTCGAGTGGCAAATCAAGATGCTGTGAAGCAAATTGCGCATAAGCGGTTGCGTGGCCTTGGCCATTCGATTGCGTACCAGAATAGATCGTGACGCTGCCGTCTTTTTCGAGATCGACAACGACATCTTCGCCATCACCCCATGCCGTGCATTCGATATAGGTAGCCAAACCGATGCCGCGCAATTTGCCATTCTTCTTCGACTCTTTGAGACGAGCCTTAAAGCCATCCCATTGCGAGACCGACAAAGCTTGCGTCAAATGTTGAGCAAAATCACCCGTGTCATAAACACGATCTCCCACCGGTGTCTTGTAAGGCATTGCTGACGGCGCGATGAAATTTTTGCGGCGCAAAGCTTCAGGCTTCATGCCGAGTTCACGCGCTGCATAATCAACGAGACGTTCGAGATTATAAGCAGCTTCCGGACGGCCTGCCCCACGGTAAGCGTCAACCGGAACCGTATTTGTATAAACCGCACGCAATTTCACGGCGATCAACGGTGTCTTATAAACGCCTGTCATCATCGACGCGCAGAGATAATGGATATAGGGACCGAATTGCGAAGCATAAGCACCGAGGTTACCGACAACGTCGGCCTTCAGCGCCAAGAACTTTCCTGATTTATCGACAGCCAATTCCATCGAAGTGATGTTATCGCGACCATGAGCATCGCCAATAAAGTGATCGCCACGATCCGCGATCCATTTCACCGGACGCTTCAAGCGGCGTGCGGCTTCCATCACCAACGGATATTCGCGATACATGAAAGTCTTTGTACCGAAACCGCCACCGACATCGCCAGTAACAACATGAACGCGATCCGCCTTCACTTTTAGAATCTTCTCAGCAAGAATATCGCGCAGACCATGCACGCCTTGGCTTGAGACTGTGAGCTTGAAGCTCTTTGTTGCGGCATCATATTCGCCCACCGCGCCGCGCGTTTCCATATAATTGGTGATTAAGCGACTATTATCAATTTCAAGCTTGATCACGCGGTCAGCTTTGGCAAAAGCCGCATCAACTTTTTTCACATCGCCGAGATTTTGCTCGAAAGCGAGATTGTCTTTCTGCTCAGCCCACACGGCAGGTGCATTTTTTGAAAGTGCAGAGCGGATATCAACAACCGCCGGCAAAGATTTATATTCAACCTCGATGGCTTCGGCGGCGTCCTTCGCTGCATTGGTGGTTTCTGCGACAACAAAGGCAATCGCATCGCCAACAAATTTCGCCGTGCCTTTGGCAAGCAGCGGAATGTTTGCCACATGGTTTTTTGAACCGTCATCATTCTCGAGCGGGGCGAGGCACGGCACATCACCGAGATCCGCGAGATCCTCAGCCGTCAGAATGAGTTTCACGCCTTTGATCGCGCGGGCCGCCTCGAGATCCTTGATCTTAAAACTGGCATGCGCATAGGGGCTGCGGAGCACGAAAGCGTGCAGTGATTTCTCGGGCGTGTAATCAGCCGTGTAATGGCCGCCACCGGTCAGCAAACGAACATCTTCCACGCGGCGGATCGATTGGCCGATACCAAATTTCTTCACGCTCATTAGTTCACTCCCGTCTTTATCAAACTCTCGATTTGGACATAGTAAAAAACGAACCACGATTTGGCGAGGTCAAAGCACTGTGTCGCCTCGTCGCGGTCCGGGTTCAAATCTTTGCCCTCATAGGCCTGTATCGACCGGACCGCCGGCGGCCACCCAATCGATAAAGCCACCTGCATAATGGGCGTCAATCGGCAGTCCCTGCTCAAAAGCCATGGCCGCAGCCGTCAAAGAACGCCGCCCCGAACGGCAAGAGAGCACGATCCTACGGTCACCCGCATCGGGGATATCCGTAACAGAAAACTCAGAAAGCGGCACGAGGATCGACCCCGGAATATGCCCCGCCTCAAATTCATTAGGCTCCCGAACATCAACAAGGAGGATTTGCCCAGACGAAAGCCCGTCCCGGATATCCTCAAAATTCAAATTCTCTACCGCTGGAGCCTTCATTTTAAATCCATCCCTGCCCATGCCCTCAAGCCGAGCCATATTTTACCATTTCAGCAAAAAATAAAGCGGGAATCGTCGAGATGGTAAGAAGGATCTTGGAAACCCTGCCATTCGGGAATGGATAATCCCCGTCAATCGGCAGGAACAGAGGCCTAATAACAGGATAGCAGGCTCTCATACTGCGACGGGGGTGGTTTGTTATTTTAAAGACGGATCACACCCTGATCTCGGACCCGCGCGGCGAGCTCTGAAAGCGTCACCTCGTCCACCCGCCATTCAGGCGCTAGTTCGGCCAAAGGCACGAGCACAAAGGCACGCTCGCGAAATCGAGGATGCGGCAATTCGACAAGATCGCTTTTCTGCTTCACGTCGTCATAGAGGATCAAATCAAGATCGATCACCCGCGGGCCGAAACGTACCGCATGAGTTCGGTCACGCCCCATTCTGGTTTCAATATCGAGAAGATTTTGCATCAACGCATCAGGTTGAAGCAAAGTTGAAATCAGAGCGGCCGCATTGATAAAATCATCTTGTGCGACCGGACCGACCGGAGTCGTGCGATAAAATGACGAGCGCTTTTTGATCTTGATCGCCGGATCCTCAGCAAGATGATGCATTGCTTTTTGAAGGGCTGCCTGCGGATCACCGATATTGCTTCCAAGGCTAATGAGCGCATCAGCCATCACGTGAAAAATCCACCGTCACGGCCACATCATCGAAAATGGCAGCCACTGGCGCTGACGGCTTATGCACGGTTACCGACAGATTTTGAATGGTCGGGAATTGCTCCATGATGGCGGAGCCGACAGCATTCGCCGCACGTTCAATCGTGCGATATTTCTTTCCAAGAAATATATCTTCGGCGCAATGAATGACGTCTTCATAGGAGATCGTATCCTCGAGCCGATCGCTCTTAGTGGCTGATACCGGCGCCACAATCAAAGACATGTCGATATAAAAACGCTGTCCAAGTCGTTGCTCCTCATCATTCACACCATGATAAGCAAAAAGCGCGAGCTTCGTTACATTGATCCGAACGCGATCCATCACAGTCCTCTCAATCGATCAGTCACACGGGCAGCCTGCACCGCTTCTTTCACATCATGAACGCGGATCACATCGGCACCTTTCAATATCGCCGCGGTGTGAAGCGTAATCGTTCCTGGAAGACGCTCATCCGTTTCGGACGGAATGATTTTTCCAATCATGGATTTGCGCGACGCACCTACAAGAACCGAACAACCTAAGTCTTTTAAACGCGGGACCGCCGCAATTGCTTCGAGATTTTGCTCGAGCGTTTTGCCAAAACCGATTCCCGGATCAAGCGCGATCACATCACGAGAAACACCTGCCGCCAGCGCGTCCCTCAAAGACGCATCAAGAAAGCAAAGCATGTCGTCGATAATATTGATCGTCGGATCAATCGTTTCGCGATTATGCATGAGAACAACTGCGGCCCTGTGCTTCGCGGCCAAAGGCGCAAGACGTGGATCGCGCTTAAAGCCCCACACATCATTGATAATGGTCGCGCCATGAGCGAGAGCGGCCTCGGCAACCGGGGCTTTCATCGTATCAACCGAAATTGGACAGGTGATCCGACCGCGCAGCGCCTCGAGCACGGGTACCAACCGCGCAATCTCGGTCGAAGCGGATATGGGTTCATGTCCGGGCCTTGTTGATTCAGCGCCAATATCGATGATGTCGGCGCCCTCCTCAGCCATGCGCATGGCCTGCGCGACGGCATGACCGACATCGTTAAATCGACCGCCATCCGAGAAGGAATCGGGCGTGACATTCAAAATGCCCATGACAAGGCTCCGCCCATAGCCGGTCAACCGCCGACCCATGGCATCGAAGTCTTTTTGTGTCAGTCCGCTCATAATCTCGTCTTACAGGGGGTAAACCACCGATTTTTCCTTGTCCCCGTCACCGGCGTGCGGAGTCGCGACATTGTGGGTCCGCTTATCACAGGCGGGCCCTCCCGACGAGGGGTGCATCTGAACTGGTCCGGCCTCGCCTTCATGTCGTAAACTCATTTTATCTTTACAAAATTCAGGAGAGGCTCATGGCTGAATGGTCGAGACGGTCTGTCATTGCAGGGTTGGGCGGTCTGATGACGTCGCAAGCACTTTCGAAAAACGCGTTCGCCGCCTCGAATGCGTGGTCTTTTGCTTTCGACGGGCTTGATGGCAAGCGCTTCCGCCTCGCCGATTGGCAGGGCCACCCAATAATGATCGTAAATACGGCCTCGCAATGCGGCTTTGTTGGTCAATTTGCCGGACTGCAGCAGATTTATAACCGGTTCCAGTTGCGCGGTTTTAAAATGCTCGCCGTCCCCTCAAATGATTTTGGCGGCCAAGAGCCCGGCGGAAAAGCCGAAATCCTTGCTCGCGCCGAAGGCGAATATCACGTGACTTTCCCCATCGCGGCCAAGGCTGTTGTCAAAGGACCGGATGCGCATCCCTTCTATCAATGGGCAGCAAGCCGCAAACCCGCTGAAACGCCGCGCTGGAATTTTCACAAATATCTGATCGGTCGCAATGGCGATCTCGTTGCGGCTTTCTCGACAATGACCGAACCCACCGATAGTCGCGTGATTGGCGCTCTTGTGTCGGAGCTTGGCGAAAGCTAAGCCGCTTTGGGATTATTTGTTACAGCGTTGGGGGTTGGGCCTATGGGTGAGTGGATCAAACTGACGGCAAGCGATGGCTTTGAGCTCGATGCCTATGTCGCCCGCCCTGAAGCCTCGCTCAAAGCGAGTGTCGTTGTGCTGCAAGAAATCTTCGGCGTGAACAGCCATATCCGCAGCGTGGCTGATCTTTATGCAAAGCAAGGTTATCTCGCCTTCGCGCCCGCGCTCTTTGATCGCAAGATCAAAAATTTAGAAGTGGGCTATGGAGCCGATGATGTCAAAGCAGGACGTGATAAAGCATTCGCGCTCGATCGCGAAACCACTTTAAGCGACATTGAAGCCGCCATCACTTTTAACGGACAAAGTGGCAAGACCGGACTTGTCGGTTATTGCTGGGGCGGCACAATGGCCTATGCCTCGGCCTGTTTTCTCTCGGGTCTTTCGGCTGTGTCAGCTTATTATGGTGGCGGTGTAACGGCAATGAAAGATCACGCGCCGAAAGTTCCGACAATCCTCCAATTCGGTAAGCACGATGCGCACATTCCGATAGATGGTGTGAATGCCTTCAAAGCGGCACGTCCTGATGCAACCATTTATGTATACGCTGCCGATCATGGTTTAAATTGCGATCAACGCGGCAGTTTTGATGGAGCGAGTGTGGCGCTAACAAGAAGTCGTACGCTTGAACATTTTGCAAAACACCTGAGCTGACGCGCTTTCGTCGCCATGTCACAACGCGATCCCTATCAAGGCGCATATTTCACGCCAAGCGGTGGCCTCGTTTGGCATTGGCGCGCCTTGTGGCGGCGACGTTATTGGACCGATTTTATTGATGCAGTTGCGGTTGAGCTTTCGCACTGGCAACCGCCGCAGAATAAACTCTTGCTATTAGGACCAAGTGCCGGATGGTGTTTACCGAGTGATTTTTTAACGCGGTTTCACTCAATCCATGCGATTGATCTTGATCCTCT
>VGCJ01000095.1 GCA_016870035.1 Alphaproteobacteria bacterium | reverse complement strand
CATAAGCTTTTTATCGATGCGAATTTTTCCAGCCTCGAGTTCGGCCATATCGAGAATATCGGCGATGATTGTCAAAAGAGATTGGCCACTGCGTGTGATATCGTGGCAGTAATCTTTGTATTTCGGATGACCAAGCGTGCCATAAAGCTCGGTTTCCATGATTTCAGAGAAGCCGAGAATGGCATTGAGCGGCGTGCGCAATTCATGGCTCATCTTGGCTAAGAATTCGCTTTTCGCGCGGTTGGCCGTTTCAGCTTCCGCTTTTTGTTCGAGATAGCGCTCAGCCAATTGCGTTAATTGCTCGGCTTGCGTTTCAAGAGCAATACGAGAACGACGCAGATCAGAGATTGTAGCGGTAAGCTTGCGCTCAGATTCAAGAAAACGCTGTTCTTCTGTTTTTAGCGCCGTGATGTCGGTGCCAACAGACACAAAACCACCATCTTTTGTTCGGCGTTCATTCACCTGTAGCCAACGTCCATCCGCGATCATCACTTCGTAGGATTGTGCCGGTGCCATTCCAGTTTCGTCGATCGAAGTTTCGGTTACCGGATAGGCATAATGTAACCAGGGTTGAAGTCTTTCATAGGATGTTCCGCGCTGAACGAGATGAAGCGGAAGTCCATGGATGTCCCGAAATTTCGAATTGCAGAGCACAAGATTTTTATCGGCGTCCCACAAAACGAAGGCTTCGCTGAGACTTTCGATCGCGTCACGCAAACGTAGATCAGCGGTTGCCGACTCGGCAGCAACCCGGCGTTGCTCGCTGATATCAACCGCAATTCCAATCAAATGCTGATCGCGGCCTTTACCATCGTGAACGAGTTCAGCGCGGGTACGAATCCACACCCACTCACCATTTGCAGCACGGATTCTGAAGGCTTGATCAACCGTATCCATACGATCCGCCGCAAGCCGATCAGCAAGCTCAAAAAGATCGCTATCATCGGGGTGAACCAGCGCATTCACTTCGCCAAATGACATGAATTCCGCGTGGCGTTTATAGCCCAGAATATCATACATGGAATCGGACCAGAAAATTGTGCCTCTGGCGATGTCCCAATCCCACAGGCCGCAACGGCCGCGGTTTAGCGCAAGATCCAGGCGATCTTTCACATTAGCGAGAATGGCGTCTGATTGGCGAGCGCGCCAAGCCTGACCATACCATGCAACCAAAAGCATGAGAATAAGTGCGATGGCGCCACCTAAAATTGCGGATTCTTGAATTAAATTATGAGACCAGTCTGCAAGCGCAATGTCGAGCGGAGCGATCATAATGACTTCGCCATAGGACGAATTCAATCGCGCGGTGGCAACAATCGCTTCGCGTTGATCAGATAAGATCATGCGTGAAAGTGCGCGACCACGGGAGTCTTGATTAGCGACGGGTGCGAGGGGAATAAGCGACAGCGAAAGATCTGCAGGCAATGTACCGCGGATCAAACCTGACTCGTCACTCAACGCAATATAATGATTTGCCTTGCGATTGTGAGCCGCAGAAACCTGCATGAGCAGGGCTTGCCAATTGGGCGAGGCCGTATCGGCCTTCTCAGTTTGTAGATTTGAAATTTCCGCCCGCAGCAATGTAACCGAAAGATCAAGTTCATCGGCGATCTGATTGATCGCTTCAGCACGTGACGTGATGACATGATGATAAATTGCAAATCCTAATGCGGACAAACAAATGACGATGAAGAACGGGATCAGACGTCTCAACAACGGCTCAAGCATCAGCGCGCGATCATAGGTCGGACTAACAAGCGACCGAGCAAGTCCCTGAATTGTGCCCGCACGAAACCGTGCGCTGGCCACGTTATTGCGCGCCATCGTTAAACCCTTCGGCTTCCGACCCGTAATCTTCGGCGCTTGCTGCCCCCAGCCGCCCGAATCACGTGCATCTGAATCGTGACGCGGTGATTTGTCCAGACCTTAACAAAGTATTGATAGAAATTTTTTTATGGCACAACGCCCGGTCGTGCCAAGTCTTTGAAACTGAATCTTTTTATGACTCTTAGGCAAGAGACCGGGTGACGATGTCGGCAACGTCAGTCGATAAATTTTCTTGAGCCGCTATATGTTCGAGCGCTTTTTTGGCGAAAGCGCGTCTTTTTGATTCGAGTGAACGCCAAGATTTGAAAGCGTCGAGGATGCGCGCGGCCACCTGAGGATTGGATCGATCCGTCTCAATGACAATGTCAGCTACAAATTGATGGCCAGCACCATCGGCGCGATGGAATTGTGAAGGGTTGGCCATAGCAAATGACCCGACGAGCGCTCTTAAGCGATTTGGGTTTGATTTTAAAAAGCCCTTATGGCTCATTAATTTCTTAACGCGATCCAATGTTTCACGTTCAGGAATGGACGCTTGCAGCGAGAACCATTTATCAAGGATCAGCGGATCAGACTCAAACCGGCGTCCGAAATTCTCAAGAGCCGCTTCGCGCGCTGCCCCGCGATGTTGCGCGATAACAGACAAAGCACCAAAGCGATCCGTCATATTGTCGGCATTATGACACAGCCGTTCCGCGATGGGCAAGCCAATATCAGGTCGGCCACAAGACAGGAGATCTAGCGCAATCAATTGCAAGGCACGCCGTCCGGCGCTTTTTGCATCAGGAGAATAGCTCTCTCTCGTTGAGAAAGAGGCGATTAAGGTTTCCAAGTCGCTCGAAAGAGCTTCGCCGATTGATTTACGCAGCCCTAAGCGCGCATCACGAATGGTATCAGGATCTATGTCGTTGCCGATCTCGCGAGCGATATCCGACTCAGAAGGTATTGCGAGAATTTGTGCAATGAATGCGTGATCATGTCCCCGCAGAACGCTCCGCAAGGCTTCCGCGAAAGACGGATGAGGCATAAAACTCTTTCCGCTTCGTAGATTTTCAACGCCTGTTTTTAAGATTATCGTCGTAATATTTTGCGCAGCTTGCCAACGATTAAATAAATCGCTGTCATGAGCCAGACGGACAAGATTTTCGCTCTCATTTGTATTATGATGCACAACAACGGGAGCAGAGAAAGCACGGAACGCCGACAAGATTGGCTTTACCTTTAGTCCTTCAAAGACAAGATGCCCCTCGTGATCCTTTAAAACATAGACATCATGAGAGAGGTCGCCTACTCGTGGGGAGAGCTTAAGGTCTTGTCCCTCCCGATCAAGAAACCCGAGAGCAATTGGAATTATAACAGGTTCTTTCGTGGGCTGTCCCGGGGTTGGTGCGATGGATTGGGAAAACTTTATGATCCATTGACCCGTTTCCTCTTCGAATATCTCATGAATTGTTATATGAGGCGTGCCGGCCTGTTGATACCATTTTGAAAAATGAGCAAGCGATTGCCCGCTTGCCTCTTCAAAACAAGCAATGAAATCTTCAATCGTTGCCGCCATCCCGTCGCAACGAGAAAGATAAAGATCCATACCTTTCTTGAAGAGTTCGGAACCGATCAGACATTTCAGCATTCTGATCAGCTCTGCGCCCTTCTCATAAACGGTCGGGGTGTAGAAATTATTGATCTCGCGATATTCATGAGGACGCACAGGGTGCGCGAGCGGTCCGCTGTCTTCAACAAATTGCTGCGCTCTGAGATTTCTGACATCAGCAATGCGTTTTACCGCACGTGATCTTTGATCGGATGTGAATTCCTGATCACGGAAAACTGTCAGCCCTTCTTTTAAACAGAGCTGAAACCAATCTCGACAGGTGATCCGATTGCCAGTCCAATTGTGGAAGTATTCATGCGCGATGATAGCCTCGATATTCAGATAGTCAGTATCTGTCGCACTTTCAGGGCTTGCAAGAACATATTTATCATTGAAGATATTTAGGCCTTTATTCTCCATTGCGCCCATATTGAAATCGGATACGGCGACGATGTTGAAAACATCCAGATCATATTCGCAACCAAAAACATCTTCGTCCCATTTCATTGAACGAATGAGCGCATCAAGGGCATAGGCCGCACGATTTTCCTTGCCAACTTCAACATAAATTCCCAAATCGACTTTGCGTCCGGATCGCGTTACAAATTGCCCGCATACTTTGCCAAATTGCCCACCGACCAGTGCAAAGAGATATGAAGGTTTCGGATGCGGATCATGCCAGACGGCATAATGCCAACCGTTATTCAGATCACCGTCTTCAATCTTATTACCATTACCCAGCAAAATTGGCGCTTCCGACTTTTTGGCTGTGATGCGCGTTGTATAAACGGACATGATATCCGGACGATCAAGGAAATACGTGATACGACGAAAGCCTTCGGCTTCACACTGCGTGCAGTAATTTCCAGATGAGCGATAGAGTCCCATCAATTTTGTATTCGCAGCCGGATCTAAACGAGTCGTAACTGTGAGTGTAAAGCGATGAGCGGGTGGCGAGGTGATGGTTAGTGTTGAAGCGTCAATTTTAAAATCATTTTGCGATAGAAGAGTGTCATCAAGCGCAACTGATTCCAAGACCAATTCATCGCCATCAAGAATAAGGGGCTTGATCACATTTGATACAGAGGCAAAAACAGTCCGCGCAATAACGCGTGTCCAGTTGTCATCAAGGGTGATATCGAGATGGACGCTTTCAATGTACCAATCGGGCGCGCTATAGTCTTTAAGGCGAATGGTCGGCGTTTGGTCGGCTCGCATGTATTTACACTCGTTTAAAATGATTTTAGCAACTATATCAGGAATTTCATGGCCGTCGAGATGAGCCTGATAACGATCTGCTCTTATGAATTTGCAGGCCGGACCGGTTCCGTATGGCTCACGACACGCAATATGTTTTTAATTTCATTCTTTAAATCATGTTCCAAGCGGTCTACCATTTGGTGCACGCTTGTCACATCGCGCTCGGGTGCTACCCTGCAGTGATAATTTACAATCAGTCCATGCCCCGTTTCCCTGACTCGCACACTGTGAATATCTGTAATGTCACCGATTGTCGCTGCATGACGGGTTAAAGCATCAGCAATATTTTTTCGTGTCGCTTCATCAGAGTCTTTTCCAGTAAGACTCGAGACCACGAGAGGTTCAATGTGAGTCTCAACTTCGGTCGTTGATCCAAGTTCTTCTTGAATCGCGAATTCAAGCTGACTGGCAATTGAATGCGCTTCTCCAAGTGTCAAATGGCCATCAACTTCAAGATCAAGACTGACTGACAAACGATGAGCAAGATTTTGAACGGTGACATGATGAACGGGAACGCGGCGTTTAGCAGCTATCAAAAGAACACGTTCAAGAATCGTTTCTTCATCCAGTGCGCGCGGCATTGCTGAAACGGTCACGCGCGCATCATTGAAGGCTTTGCTGATTTCGCTTGAAATCAGATCTTTGATGTGAGTCAGTCGATCAAGAGGCATGGTCCGCGCAACCGCAATTGCTACCTCTACAAAAAGATCCGTGCCGGCGCGGCGGATGCGTAGATCATCAACATCCACGACACCTGGAATATCATTGAGTAGTTCGCGAATGGTAAAGGTCATGCCGGCAGGTGCCGCGTCGAGCAGTGTATCAAGCGTGCGGCGAGCAAGCCGATAACCTGCAATCGCAATAAAGAGCGAAACACCTAGAGCTACAAGTGCATCGGCCTCGGGATAACCAAGAGCTGCGGCACCGAAGGCCAAAAGGACCATTGCCGAATTAATGAAATCAGATAAAAAATGAAGCGCGTCTGCAGCCAGCGCTTCGCTGCGTGTCTCCTTTGCCACGCGCGTCAACGTGATCCATCGCCATACATCAATCGCAATTGAAATCAAAAGAACCGCAATGGCTGCCCAATTAATTTCAATTGTGGTTGTGCCTTGCCAAAGACGCCTCACGCCTTCAACGGCCACAGCGCCCGAGAGAAGAAACAAAAACGCCGTTTCCGCGAGCGCGGCAATCGATTCGATTTTTCCATGACCGTAATGATGTTCTTCATCGGCTGGCTTTGCAGCCGCGCGGATCGCGAGCCAGGTCATGGTCGTGGCCGCAACATCGAGGAGACTGTGCGCCGCGTCCGATATCAGCGCCAATGATCCGGTTGCGAGCCCCGCGCCGCCCTTGCCAATGGTGATAACGACGCTTGCGAGAATAGAGGACAGCGCCGCTTTTTCTTTTGCTTTTGACATGAAGGTTCCGAAAGCGGGTTGTTTCCAACGGACGGGCTTCTGCCGGACTAGTCGCTTTGGCGCGATAGGTCAATTCCGGTTGATTTGGTGCCCAAAACGCCCGTTCTGGGGGTTGCGCGCCTTTCGGCTTTTCGC
The DNA here is from genome assembly GCA_016870035.1 of Alphaproteobacteria bacterium. Taxonomy (GTDB): domain Bacteria; phylum Pseudomonadota; class Alphaproteobacteria; order Rhizobiales; family Beijerinckiaceae; genus CAIUPE01. The sequence goes on along the minus strand of VGCJ01000095.1, from coordinate 1,531 downwards.
CACTCTCGCGATCATCATGATGAATTCCGAATCTAAGCGGGAGAGACTTAAATGATGGAATATTTGCACACGATGGTGCGGGTAGGGAATCTCGAGCATGCGCTCGATTTCTACTGCAACAAAATGGGACTTATTGAAGTCAGGCGGAGCGAAAATGAAAAAGGGCGTTTCACTTTGGTATTCCTCATCGCACCTGGTGACAAAGAACGTTTCATAGCGACGACATCGCCAACAATAGAGCTCACTTATAATTGGGACGAGCATGAATATGGCGGCGGGCGCAATTTCGGTCATCTCGCTTATCGCGTCGATAACATCTATGACTACTGCAAAATGTTGATGGATAAAAGCGTGGTGATCAATCGTCCGCCACGCGATGGGCGTATGGCCTTCATCAAATCGCCCGATGGTATTTCGGTTGAGCTTCTTCAGCGCGGCGACGCCTTACCGCTTGAAGAGCCATGGACCTCAATGCCTAATATAGGCAGCTGGTAACAAATTAAAGGTCAAAAAACAAAATGGCACGACGTCTTTTCGGTCAAATTGGTGACGATCCGATTTATGAAATCAGCATCCGCTCAAAGGGAGGCGCTGAAGCGCTCATTTTGAACTGGGGTGCGGTTATTCGTGATTTCGTCGTTCCAGTGAGAGGGGAAAAACAGCGGGTTGTTTTAGGCCTCGATAAGCTTGACGATTATGTAAAATATTCACCGCATCTAGGCGCATTGGCGGGTCGGTATGCCAATCGAATTCGCGACGGCAAATTCTCGATTGATGGTGAAATCTATCAATTGGAGAAGAATTTTCTTGGCAAACATAATCTTCATGGTGGCTCGGCCGGGTTCGGACAACGTCCATGGCAAGTGGCTGCTCATGATGAATCGTCGGTGACCCTTGTACTCGTTTCACGTGATGGTGACGGCGGATATCCGGGTCAATTAACGACAACGCTCACCTATCGCTTTGTTGATGACATCACATTGCGAACCGAGATTATGGCGGTGACGGATCGTCCGACGATCATCAATCTCGCGCTTCATTCTTATTTCAATCTTGATGGCTCCGAGGATATCCTTGACCATCAGTTACAAATTGAATCAGATTTCATCACGACGCTTGATCCGGAGCTCATTCCAACGGGTGAAATTCGTCAAGTTACTGACACGCCTTATGATTTCAGAACGCTTCGCCCCATCTGGTATCAAAGTGCTGAAGGCGGCGTATTTCACTATGATCAAAATTTTATGCTGAGGCAGAATTCTGGCGCGTTGAACCGAGCGGCCACCGTCAAATCAAGTCGCAATGGTCTTAGTCTTGAAGTCTGGACCACCGAGCCTTGCATCCAGTTCTATGACGCCAAAAATCTCAATGTTCCCGTGCCGGGTATTGGGATGAAAAGGCTAACGGCGTGGGCGGGTTTTTGCCTCGAACCGCAGCGTCCACCGGATAGCCCCAACCGGGCTCATTTTGGCGATCCGGTGGTCCGGCCCGGACAGATTTATAGGCAAATCACCGATTATCGCTTCCAATC
>VGCJ01000094.1 GCA_016870035.1 Alphaproteobacteria bacterium | reverse complement strand
GATCTTGCTTGAAGGGGAAGCAGGTGTTGGCAAAACTGAAATTGCCAAAGTGCTTGCAAAAACACTGGACCGCAAACTCATCAGACTGCAATGTTATGAAGGACTCGATGTCTCTTCCGCTGTCTATGAGTGGAATTATGCCGCGCAGATGATGGCAATCCGTTTGACGGAAGCTGAAGGCGCGGTTGAGCGGAGTAAGCTTGAGAATGATATTTTTTCAAAGCGTTATCTTGTGAGTCGCCCGATTTTGGAAGCGCTCACGCCCGATGTCGCAGGTGAACCGGTGTTGCTCATTGATGAATTGGATCGAACAGATGAAGCTTTCGAAGCCTATTTGCTTGAAGTGTTGAGTGATTTTCAGGTGACGATTCCTGAATTTGGTACAGTGAAAGCGCCGTCACCGCCGATTGTCATTGTAACATCTAACCGCACGCGCGAAATTCATGACGCCTTAAAGCGGCGTTGTCTTTATCATTGGGTCGGTTATCCGACCGCTGAACGTGAATTGAAAATTCTGCGTACCAAAGCGCCGCAAGCATCAGAGAAGCTCTCGGCAGAAGTTGTGGCCTTTGTGCAAGCGCTTCGCAAACAAGATCTCTTCAAAGTACCGGGCGTGGCGGAGACGCTGGATTGGGCCACAGCTCTTGTTGAACTTGATGCGGTGGCTTTGGATCCGAAAGAAGTGACAGATACGTTGGGTGTCTTGTTGAAATATCAAGATGATATTCAAAAGATGCAGGGTTCGGAAATCAAAGCGATTTTGGATGAGATCAAGGTCACAACAAAAACTAAGAAGCCGCCGAAATAATGCCCGGAAAACTTTCCGAAAATATTGCCTATTTTGCGCGCGCTTTGCGTGAAGCGGGATTGCCTGTCGGGCCGGGTGCGGTGATTGATGCGGTGTCTGCCGTTGAAACCGCTCATATTGGAACGCGTGAAGATCTCTATTGGACGTTGCATGCAATCTTTGTGAAAAAGCACGAACATTCGGATGTGTTCACGCAAGCTTTTAGAATCTTTTTCCGTCGCCGCGCGCTGATTGAAAAAATCATCCAGACCATGTCCCCTTATTCACCGGGGAAGGACGAGAAGAAAAAGAAGCCTGAAGCGGGGGCGTTACGCGCCGCTGAATCCTTGCTCAAAGCCAAGCGCGATGAGACGCCGCCTGAAGAAGAAAAAATCGAATTTGACGCGCGGCTCACAATTTCTGAGCGCGAAATTTTGCAGACCAAAGATTTCGCGCAAATGACCGCTCAGGAAATCGCCAATGCGCGATTGCTGATAGACCGCTTGGTGATGCCGGACGATGCACGACCCACGCGGCGTTTTGTCTCCGCCCCATCGGGTAAACGTATTGATCCGCGCCGCACCTTCCGATCAAGTTTGCGTCAAGGTGGTGATACGATTTCTTTACAATTTCGGGATCGCGCCGAGAAGCAACCCCTTGTTGTTGCCATTTGCGATATCTCTGGATCGATGGCCGATTACACGCGGCTCTTTCTGCATTTTCTCCATGCGCTCACAGACAAGCGCAAACGCGTTCATACATTTCTCTTTGGTACGCGGCTGACCAATGTCACACGCTCTTTGAAAAGCCGTGATCCAGATGAAGCGCTTTCGAAGTGTTCAGAGCAAGTAGCTGATTGGTCGGGCGGTACCCGCATTGGTCCTTCGCTTTATAAATTTAATCGTGAATGGTCACGTCGTGTGTTGGGGCAGTGTGCAATCGTTCTCTTGTTCACTGATGGCCTTGAGCGCAATGATACCGATAAATTGCAGAATGAAATTCAACGTCTTCATCGCTCGTGCTCTAAACTTGTATGGCTTAATCCATTGCTTCGCTTTGATGGGTTTGAAGCGAAGGCTTCAGGCATCCGCGCCATCCTACCTCATGTTGATGAGTTCAGACCGATTCATAATTTGAAGAGTATGGAAACGCTCGTGCAGGCGCTTTCAAAAGACAGCGCCGCATCAGCCGATCCGCGTTTGTGGTTGAAGCGCGTCGCATAATATATTACCTTACGTAATATATCTTATATCTTGACGCTAACCTTGAGCCGACGTCCCGAATTCGCTCCTGTTAATCCGCCCGACCGCCCCTTGCAAACGGGCGGAGGAGGAGGCACCTATGACGGTATGGAAGCACGTGTCGCCGTCCTTGAGACCCATATGGAATATATTCGCAGCGATATCAGCGGCTTGAAATCTGATATGGGCGTTATTCGCTCTGATTTGGGTAAGACAAGGGACGAGGTTGCCGATCTTCGAACCGGACTGGCAACCCTGAATGAGCGGGTGAGCCACCTTCCTGATAAAGGTTTTTTCGTAAAATCATTGATTTTGACGGTCACTGCCCTTGGCGGCTTGATGACCTTTCTCGTGGGATTTGCTGCTTTCCAAGATCACATCCGCGCCTTTTTCAGCCATTAGGGTTAAATTCTGACCATTGATCTCGGTCAATCTTCCTTTTTCAGGACGATGCATTATGGTTCCCGCAATCCACAAGAGCGGGAGTGTCCGATGCTCGCAACCGATGATGACCTTTTAAGACAAGCCGAAACCTGGCGGCGCGAGGGGCGCGGTGTGGCCTTGGCAACCGTTGTCGAAACTTGGGGCTCGGCACCGCGTCCGGTCGGTAGTCATCTTGTCATTGATGGCGAGGGCACATTCATGGGCTCTGTGTCAGGCGGTTGTGTCGAAGGTGCGGTTGTCACCGAGGCGCTTGATGTGATCGAAAGCGGCACACCGAAAATCCTCGAATTCGGTGTGGCCGATGAGACCGCGTGGAAAGTCGGACTTTCTTGCGGCGGGCGTATCAGCGTCTATGTCGAGAAAGTGAACTAAATGGATCTTTCACTTCTCTCTCGCCTGAACGAAGAGCGCGCGCATCGGCGCGCGGCGGTGCTTGTCACGGATTTGCAAACACACACCCAGCGCCTCGTTTTTGAGTCCGAGATTGCGCGCGATCCTCTATCAGCGCTTCTTTCTGATGCGTTGCGCATGGGCAAAAGCGGCGTTGTTGAGACGGAAGGCCATAAGGTTTTTTTGACCGTGCAAGCGCCGGTGCTCCGCATCATCGCGATTGGTGCCGTACATATTTCACAAGCGCTTGTGCCGATGGCGAAACAATTGGGCCATGATGTCATCATCGTTGATCCGCGTGAGGCCTTTGCTTCACCCGAACGCTTTCCTGATGTGGCCGTTCATGCCGAATGGCCTGATCTTGTTTTGCCGAAACTGGGTGCAGATCGTTACACGGCCTTTCTTATGCTAACGCATGATCCCAAGATTGACGACGCGGCTTTGAATTTTGCGCTCAAATCTCATGCGTTTTACATCGGCGCTCTGGGTTCACGCAAAACGCATGGCAAGCGCATAGAGCGCTTGCAGGCTTTGGGTTTTGATGAGCAGGCGATCAAACGCATCCAGGCTCCCATTGGCTTGAACATTGGCGCCATAAGCCCCGCTGAAATTGCTTTGTCGATTTTGGGCGAGATCACCGCCAAGCTTCGACTAAAACCAGACGGTGCAAAAATCGGAAATTGATCTGATGAAATTCGGTCCCGTCTCTCTTGATCAGGCATTAGGTGCTATTTCAGCGCATTCGGTAAGACTGGGCGATTATGTAATCAAGAAAGGCGCGCGCCTCACAGGCGATGATCTTTCAGCTTTGTGCGTCGAAGGGCGTGATCATGTGATCGTCGCACAATTGGAAGCGGATGATATCAATGAGGATCAAGCCGCTGAAGCGCTCGCTGCAAAATTATGTGGCGCGGCGATCCGCATGGACCGTCCCTCAACGGGTCGGGTAAATCTTTTTGCACAAAGTGCCGGTGTGTTGCGTGTTGATGCCACGCGCATCAATGCGCTTAACGCAATCCATGAATCAGTGACTTTTGCTACGCTTCCCGATTATCGCGCGGTTGAGCGTGGCGAAATGGTCGCAACCGTCAAAATCATTCCCTTCGCCGTTCAAAAAAGCGTGATGGATAAAACAGAAACCGTGATCGGTGCCGCGCCCCTTGTCACGGTACATCCGTTCAAATCTCGTAAGGTTGCAGCAATTTCAACTTTGCTTCCGGGCTTAAAACCAAGCGTCATTAATAAAACACTCGCTGTGCTTGAAGGACGACTTGCACCCTCAGGCTCTATCGTCGATTCCGATTTGCGCGTGAGCCACGACATTGATGCGGTCAAAGAAGCGCTTACCTCATCGCTCGATGATGGCGCAGATCTTGTCATCATCTATGGCGCATCAGCGATTACAGATCGGCGCGATATCATCCCTTCAGCGATTGAAAAAGCTGGGGGACATATTGAACATTTTGGCATGCCGGTCGATCCGGGTAATCTACTGTTGATTGGTACGGTGCGCAGCAAGACGGTGATCGGCGCGCCGGGCTGCGCGCGTTCACCAAAAGAAAATGGATTTGATTGGGTGCTCCACCGGTTGTTGGCGGATCTTCCTGTTAAGCGGGCAGATATTACATCGCTCGGTGTTGGTGGCTTGCTGATGGAAATCGTTCAGCGCGGCCGTCCGCGCGATCCCTCTGGAGATCCGGTGGAATGAACATCGCAGCGCTTGTTTTGGCTGCAGGTCGCTCAACCCGCATGGGTAGCCATAAGCTTCTTGAAGTTCTCGGTGATCGGCCACTTATACGTTATTGTGTTGACGCCGCGTTGACGTCTAACGCCTATCCGGTGTTAGTTGTGACGGGGCATAATCAAGGCGCTATGGTTGCAACGCTTTCGTCCGCCGATGTGAGCTTTGTTTCAAATCCCGACTATGCCGAAGGTCTTTCATCCTCGCTCAAAGCGGGTGTTCGTGCCTTGCCCTCGTCAATTGATGCCGCAATCATTCTTTTAGGCGATATGCCTTTGATTACCCATGATTTGATTAATCAGATGATCGAATTCTTCAACGCTTCGCCGCATGCTTTGGCTTTGGTGCCGACTTATCAAGGTGAGTGGGGTAATCCGGTTTTGCTTTCGCGAAAACTTTTTCCTGAGATTGAAAAGCTTTCAGGTGACACGGGCGCCCGCAAACTCTTGCAATCGCATCATGCAGATGTGATCGAGATGCCTATAATGAACGATCATGTTTTGATCGATCTTGATACGCCCGAAGCGCTTGCCAAAGCGCGCAGCTTTGTGAGACTCGGTAATGTTTAAAAGGTGATCATTTCGCCTTTTTATCCATCCGGCAACGATCAGAACAATAAAGCACCTCGTCCCACACGCGCTCCCATTTTTTACGCCATTTGAAAGGCCGCCCGCAGGTCTTGCAGATTTTTTGCGGCAAATCGCTCTTTTTTCGCATAGGGGGCATGAGGCGCGCGCTTCAATCTGTTTGTGCGGATCAGACGTAACTGAACCGAGATCTAAAATCACAAGCGTTAACAGGAAAGCAAGCAGAATGACGGGTACAATTTTGATTTTCGGCGGTGCGGGCGGCATCGGGTCATCAGTCGCGAAATCGGTTAAAGCATTTGGCTATGCGGTTCATCTTGTTGGCCGCGACAGGGCGCGGCTTTATGCCGCAGCAACAGTGCTCGGCGGCGCGTCAGTGAGCGTGGCCGATGTTATGAAAACGGACGAGATAGCGGATGCTGTTGATGAGGCCACAACAGCAGCGGGTGGCGCGCTTGCAGGGCTTTGCTATGCCGTGGGTTCAATTACGTTAAAACCTGTCGCGCGCTTGCAGGAAAGCGAAGCGCTTGCCGATTTCCAACTTAACGCTTTGGGTGCTTTCACCGCCGTGAAGGAATCATTGCCCGCGCTGAAAGCCTATCATGACACGGCATCCGTTCTTCTCTTTTCAACCGTTGCTGTGCATCAAGGCTTCACGGCGCACACCTCCATCGGGTTGACAAAGGGCGCAGTTGAAGGGTTAACGCTTTCACTCGCCGCAGAATTTGCGCCAAAAATTCGCGTCAATTGTATCGCTCCGTCTTTGACGCGCACGCCATTGGCCTCTTCGCTCACATCGAATGAGACGCTTGTTCAATCCATTGGCGGCATGCATGCGATGCAACGGATTGGTGAGCCCGATGATGTCGGCCCGCTTGCAGCGCTTTTGCTTTCTTCACAATCCAATTGGATTACGGGACAAAGCTTTGGTGTTGATGGCGGTCGTGCGCGGCTACGTACCAAGGGTTGATCATGGTGGGTGCCTTACGTCTCATTTTGGGGGATCAGCTCACGCGTGGTGTTTCCTGTCTCAATGACATTAATCTGAAAAAAGATTATGTATTTATGGTCGAAGTTCATGATGAGACTGTTTACGTCAAACATCACAAGCAAAAAATTGTTCTTCTTCTTTCTGCGATGCGGCATTTCGCCGAAGACTTGAAGCAAGAAGGGTTGAATGTCACCTCTGTGAGGCTAGAAGATAAAGGCAACACGGGATCTTTCACTGGCGAACTTTACCGCGCGATCAAAAAGCTAAAACCTTCAAAACTCATTGTCACAGAACCTGGAGAATATCGCGTTCGCAAGATGATGGATTCGTGGCAGGATGAATTCAATCTTCCGGTAGAAATTCGCGGTGATGATCGCTTCTTTGCAACGCCTGCTGAATTTTCGGAATGGGCCCAGCCACGCAAAGAATTACGAATGGAATTTTTTTATCGCGAGATGCGAAAAAAATCGGGTCTTTTGATGAAGGGAAAAGATCCTGAAGGGGGTCAATGGAATTTTGATGCGGAGAACCGAAAAGCACTTTCACCAAAAGAAAAAATTCCCGAACGGCTTCGCTTTGCGCCTGACGCGATCACCAAAGAAGTGATGGATCTAGTCGCGCGGCGTTTTGCTGATCATCCAGGTTCACTCGCAAGTTTTGGCTGGCCTGTAACACGTAAGGCCGCTTTGAAGGCGCTCGATCATTTCATCAGTTTTTGTTTGCCGCGTTTTGGAGATGTGCAGGACGCGATGAAAGGGGGCGAGCCCTTTTTGTTTCATGCACTTTTATCTCCCGCATTAAATTGTGGTCTCTTGCTTCCGCTTGAAATCTGCCGCGCCGCAGAGCGTGCCTATCATCAAGGTCATGCGCCGTTAAACGCGGTTGAAGGATTTATTCGCCAGATCCTTGGCTGGCGTGAATATGTTCGTGGACTTTATTGGCATGTGATGCCGGATTATGCCCGCTCCAATGCGTTAGAGGCCACGCGACCTTTGCCCGAATTTTATTGGACGGGCGATACGGATATGAATTGTCTCAAGCACTGTGTGAAGGATACGATGGACAATGCCTATGCCCATCATATTCAACGGCTAATGGTGCTTGGCAATTTTGCACTTCTCGCAGGTATTCGCCCAAGCGAAGTCGAGGACTGGTTTTTAGCGGTCTATGCTGATGCCTATGAATGGGTTGAACTCCCCAATGTGCATGGCATGGCGCTCTATGCCGATGGCGGGCTTTTGGCTTCGAAGCCTTATGCGGCCTCGGGAGCTTATATCGACCGGATGAGTGATTATTGCGCCTCATGTCGCTTCAGTCCAAAAGCGAAGGAAGCTGAAAAGCTCTGCCCCTTCACCCCGCTTTATTGGGCCTTTCTGGAACGCAACCGGAAGCGGCTTGCAAAGAATTCACGCCTTTTTATGCCTTATCGCAGCCTCGATTCCATGGCAGAACCGATCCGTAAGCGGCATCTCGCGACGGCTGAGGCTTTTCTTTCATCACTCTGATTGAGAGACGGGGCGCTTTGCGTTAAGCAGGGATCGCATTTTGATTTTGATCCTTTCAGTTAGGTCATGAGCCTGTCCTCAGAACGCATCTCCTCCATTCTTCTTCGCTTGCCTGAACAAGGTTCGGGCGAACGCTTGGCGGTTTCCGACATCGTTTCGGCTTTGGGCACGCGTGGGTATTCGATTTTG
>VGCJ01000093.1 GCA_016870035.1 Alphaproteobacteria bacterium | reverse complement strand
CATTGCAAGCCACTTCTGATCGTATCGGTTCGAATCCCCGACCCCACCAAAAAAAGGGGGGTCTAAAACTGAGCGAGTTAGTTGAACAATCCCTTCTGGGCCGCCAATTATCATTATAAAACATTGATTTAATTGATATATTTTTAGGGATATATTTTTGATACCACACTTTATCCCACACTAAGATGTCGTGAACGGCTGATGCAGAAAGAGCAGGCTTTCCTTACGGACTTTATAGAAAGTTTCAAATTTCAAAATTCATGTTGTAAATATTGGTTGCATGTTTATATCCGATAACAGTGAGCGGGAATAAAAACAGGACGAAAGTGCTCACCAAAAAAGCAATTAGAATTTTTCATCAATTCCCGCGCCGGTATGACCATGGGCTGGACGGGTTCATTTGATAAATTCCATGCGTTTATTCTTCGAAAATGAAGGATGACGTTACCCTGCCCGGCTCTCGTCTCTTTCTCTAAGCGCTGAATATATGCCTGAACCCGCAATGATCGCGGAGCCGAGATAGGTCATATAGCTCGGCCATGTGCCAAACACAGTCATCCCGAAGAGTGCCGCCCATACGATCTGAATATAAGAAAAGGGTGCGAGGATCGCAGGCTTTGTGCGCCCATAGGCCGTAATTTGTGAGAGATTACCAAAGGCAGCGCTAATTCCCATGCCGAGTGCCAGAAGCAGCTCATAAAAGGTGGGCGTGACCCACACAAACAGAGTCATCACACTTAAAATCACGGTGCCCACGATGCCGGTAAAAAACATTGTCCGCATCGGGCCGTCATCAGAAAGAAGACGGGTAAGAATAATCATGGTGCTTGCAAAGAGTGCAGCAAGGGCGGGAAAAGACGCGGCCCATTGAAACGCTGCCGTGCCAGGTTGCACAATCAACACCACGCCGATCAGGCCAATCAAAGCGGCGATCCAGCGACGGATTCCCACTCTATCTTTGAGAAATAACGCCGCCATCCCCATAATGAGAAAAGGCGAGATGAAGGCGATCGCTGTTGTCTCAGCAATCGGAACAAAAGTCATTCCATAGATGAAGCATAATCCTGAAAGAGCTGAGCAGACGCCACGTATAATCTGCATTGACCATGACACTGTGTTTAAAACACCCGCGAGCGCGCCGCGATAATAGAGAAACACGAAGGCCACATGGACGACAAAGCGCATCCAGGTGACTTCAATCACGGGAAGGCTTTCACCCATCATTTTTGCAAATGTATCGGCTGAGGCCCAACATGCCGCACTCAGCACAACCAGCAAAATCGCGGTCAAGGTCCGATGCGTGACAGCGATTGATGCCTCGTCTGAATGGCTTTGGTTACCCTCATTCGGGTTTTCGTCGGGCTTATAAATTGTCTTCTCTCCGGACCCGTGAGGGGTATTCCCTCAAAATCACCAAAACCATTGAAAAGGCTTCACGCGCTGATAGGCGATTTTTGCAGAAGGCGCTATAAGCCTCGCCACCTGAACCGGAATGCCTGCCATGTCTTCTGCCGCCCCGCGAATCTCCTTTGTGTCCCTTGGCTGCCCCAAGGCACTCGTCGATAGCGAGCGCATCATCACGCGATTGAGAGCCGAGGGTTATGAGCTCATCAAAAATCACGAGGGCGCGCATGCGGTGATCGTCAACACCTGCGGCTTTCTCGATAGTGCCAAAGCTGAGTCACTCGACGCCATCGGCAAGGCACTTTCCGAGAATGGCAAAGTGATCGTCACCGGCTGCATGGGTGCCGAGCCCGAGCAAATCCGTGAGGCCTATCCGGCGGTGGCGTCGATTACCGGTCCGCAGGCCTATGAAAGCGTCATGAAAGCGGTCCATGAAGCGGTGCCGCCGAGGCATGATCCGTTTCTCGATCTTTTGCCCGAGCAGGGCATTAGATTGACGCCACGCCACTACGCTTATTTAAAGATTTCAGAGGGTTGCAACAATCGGTGCACCTTCTGCATTATCCCGAAATTGCGCGGCGATCTCGTCTCGCGACCAGCGGGTGATGTGTTGCGCGAGGCTGAAAAACTCGTCGGCGCCGGCGTCAAAGAATTGCTCGTCATTTCGCAAGATACATCGGCCTATGGGGTCGATCTCAAATATGCGGAAAGCGCCTTTAAGGGCAAAATGGTTCGCGCGAAATTCGTTGATCTTGCGCGCGACCTCGGGTCGCTCGGCGCATGGGTAAGGCTTCATTATGTCTACCCCTATCCCCATGTCGATGAGGTCATTCCGTTGATGGCGGAGGGCATAGTTCTCCCCTATCTCGACATCCCCTTTCAGCACGCCGCCCCCTCTGTGCTCAAAGCCATGAAGCGACCCGGCAATCAGGAAAAGACACTCGACCGGATCAATGCTTGGCGGCAAATTTGTCCGGAGCTGACATTGCGCTCGACCTTCATCGTTGGGTTTCCGGGCGAGACAAAAGAAGATTTTGAATTTCTACTTGAGTGGCTCAAAGAGGCAAAACTCGACCGCGTTGGTGCTTTTAAATATGAACCCGTGAAAGGTGCGTCCTCCAACGATTTAGGTCTTTCGCAGGTCCCAGATGAGGTCAAGCAGGCCCGCTATGATCGGTTCATGGCGACCCAGCAGGCGATCAGCGCCGCGCGGCTTAAGAGCAAAGTGGGCCAACGGATCAAAGTGATCATAGATGAGCCAGGCCCAACAGTGTCGCGTGGCCGCTCGCAAGGGGACGCGCCCGAGATTGACGGCGCGGTCCATGTCGGCTCGCGTCGTCCGTTGCGCGCGGGCGATATCGTGACGGTCAAAATCGAACGCGCCGACGCTTATGATCTCTTCGGAATGGCGGTCTTAGCATGAGGGCCAGTTAGGCTTTGCTGGCCCAGAAATCCGCCTGAACCTGAGCCGCTTCATCCTCTAACAAGGGGCCAACGACCTCGGTTGGCCTCTGCCCAGCCGCGAAGACGATGTGGCAGGGCAGATCAAGCGTTGGGTTTTCTTAGTGATCGCCCGTTTGTTCCTTGAGGCCCTTCTCTGTCTGACCGAAGACGACGCGGCCGATGCCAGCCCAATAAATCGCACCAACGCATATCGCGCATGGTTCTACCGAAGCATAAAGCGTCATTTTGGCCAATTTTTCGAGCGGATAGGCCTTCGCCGCGCGTGAGGCAAGCAAACGCTCGGCATGGGCGGTGCGGTCTTCCCCTTCGGCAGAATAGCCATTCCCCTGTTCCATCAGAAGCGCCCCTGTCTCGTCCCCAAGGACAGAACCAAAAGGATGATCGCCGCCATCCCGCGCCTTTTTGGCGACTTCAAAGGGTTTTCTGAGGAGATCGAGATCGTAAGGGCGAAAGGCGCTCATATTGGGGGCTTTCGACGTGGGATTTCAGACAACAAACTCTGATCAGATCAATCCCTCTTCCTCAAGGCAAAGGCACGGTTGGCGCCTCACCTCTGCGACTGCCAAAATTTTCCCCATGGAATGATGAGGCCGTGTGCACTCTTGATGTGCAGAGAGTTGCGCGCCGTAATAGGCTCCTATACGTTTTTCTCCGAGGGGACGCGGCAATCGCCGCGTGAAGTTGAGGAAAGAGGCCGGAAGTGACCACCAACGCCAGACCGCGTGACTGGATCGCACGGCTTGAAATGCGAAGCATCACCAAAGCTTTCCCCGGTGTAATCGCCAATAGTGACGTTCATCTCTCGGTACAGCCCGGCGAAATTCACGCGCTTTTGGGTGAAAATGGTGCGGGCAAATCGACACTCGTAAAAATGATTTACGGCATCATGGCGCCGGACAGCGGCACCATGTTGTGGGAAGGACAAGAGTATCGCGCACCCAATCCGCGAGCGGCGCGCAAACAAGGCATCGGAATGGTGTTCCAACATTTCTCGCTATTTGAAGCTATGGATGTTGTCGAAAACATTGCGCTTGGTTTGGACAGTGCGATTTCACGCAGTGCGCTTGATCGCGAAATACGCGCCGTGATGGATAAATATGGATTGCGACTTGATCCGCGTCGCATCATCGCCACGCTCTCGGTTGGTGAACGCCAACGCATTGAAATCGTGCGCGCGCTTTTATTAAATCCGTGCTTGCTCATTATGGATGAGCCGACATCTGTTCTAACGCCACAAGAGGTTGAAGATCTCTTTGTAACTTTGCGTCGTCTTGCATCTGAAGGCTGCTCAATTCTTTATATATCGCACAAGCTTCACGAGATAGTTGAACTCTGCGACCGCGCTACAATTTTGCGCGGCGGCAAAGTTGTAGCGACCTGTGACCCTCGCAAAGAAACACCGCGCAGCATGGGCGAAATGATGATCGGCTCCGATTTCGCCGATCCCGCGCGTGGCGTTGCGAATACGCAAGGCGCTGTTCGTCTTTCCATGCGCGATCTTTCACTTCCAAAACCTGATGATTTCGGTGTCGCCCTTCAATCAATTTCATTTGATGTTCATGCAGGGGAAATTTTCGGAATCGCCGGCGTTGCGGGCAATGGTCAAAATGAATTGCTCGATGCCTTATCAGGTGAATCTTTGGCTGATCGTAATGATGCGATCCGCATTGATAAAGATCCTATGGGTCGATTGGGTCCCACAAAAAGACGTGCGCTTGGTCTTTGTGCCGTGCCTGAAGAACGTAACGGGCATGCTGCAATCGGCAATTTCACCCTCGCTGATAATGCATTTTTAAGCGCGCGCACGCGCATGGGCCTTGATCCGAATGGCATTATTGATCGAAGCGGAGCCGAAGCCTATGCGCAAGCGGTGATCAAACGCTTCTCAGTTAAAGCGCTTGGTCCGCGCGCGCTCGCTGGCTCGTTGTCAGGTGGCAATTTACAGAAATTCATTATGGGTCGCGAGATTTTGCAAAATCCATCCGTGCTTGTCATTTGCCAACCGACATGGGGGGTTGATGCGGGATCAGCGGCAGCGATTCACCAGGCAATCATCGATCTTGCGAATGCGGGATCCGCAGTGATTGTCATCTCGCAAGATCTTGATGAATTGCTCCGTCTTTGTGATCGCCTCTCAGTGATCAATGGTGGTAAACTTTCAGCCTCGCGCGTAGTGAACGAAGTCAGCGTTGAAGAATTAGGCCTACTGATGGGCGGTCATCACGATCAAACTATTGCAAGCGGAGGTACTCATGCGCCTCGTGCTTGAAAAACGTCTCGAACAAAGCCAGCTGATGCTCATCATGACACCAATTTTATCGGTGATAGGGGTCATGATCATCGGCGTGATCCTTTTTGACGCTTTGGGCTTTGATGGTTTTGACGCGGTCTGGCAACTCTTCATCACGCCGGTAATTGATAGTTATAAATGGCGCGATGTCGCCACGAAGGCTGCGCCGCTTATACTCATTGGCTTGGGTCTTTCTATTGGCAACCGTGCAAAAATTTGGAATATCGGCGCCGAAGGTCAATATATTGTCGGCGCACTTTCGGCTGCGGGCATTTCTGTTTTGACACAGGATTTGACGGGCTTCTGGATCATCCCCTTAATGCTTCTAGGAGGCATGGTTGGTGGTGCAGTCTACGCGGCCGTGCCTGCAGGATTGAAGACACGTTATGGTGTAAGCGAGGTGCTCTCGAGCCTCATGCTGGTTTATGTGTCGCTGCAACTTCTTTCCTATCTCATCACGGGTCCATGGAAAGACCCGAACGGAATGAATTTTCCGCAGACCGCGCAACTTACTGAGGCGCAACTTTTACCGCGTGAATTGGGTGATTCAGGATTACCCCCAGGCCTTCTTTTTGCGCTCGTTGCGATGATCATTTTTGCCGTAATTGTTGATCGCACCGTGTTTGGATTTTCGATCCGCACAATCGGCGAAGCGCCGCAGGCTGCACGGTTTGGCGGTTTCAAATCCAATCAGATTGTGTGGTCCGCATTGATGATCTCAGGCGCGATGGCCGGTTTGGCGGGCACGCTTGAAGTGATGCAGCTCACGCGTCTTAATCTCGGCTTTCCGTCTGGCTATGGATTTACAGCAATCATCGTTTCACTGCTCGGACGTTCGAATCCCATTGGTGTTTTCATTGCCGGAATTGTTTTGGCGGTCACTTATGTCGGCGGTCAAGTCGCGCAAACGGTCGTTCATGTGCCCAACGCCACAGCAGGACTGTTCCAAGCGCTCATTCTTTTCGCCATTCTCGCAAGCGATTTAATCGTTCGCTACAAGATCAAAATCAAAACCAATAGGCTGCAGGTTCAGTCATGACATGGACCTTTTTGATCGACGCACTTGTCACAGTGATCGGGATCACGACCCCAATTCTTCTTGCGGCATCGGGTGAGCTTGTTGTTGAGAAAAGCGGTGTGATCAATTTGGGCATCGAAGGCATGATGCTCGTTGGTGCGATTACGGGTTTTGCGGTTGCGTTTGAATTCAGTAATCCTTGGATCGGTATTGGTGCGGCGGCTTTAGCAGGTGTTGCGACATCGATGATCTTTGCAGTTCTTGTTTTGTCGCTTGGCACCAATCAAGTGGCGACGGGATTGGCATTGACGATCTTTGGTATTGGGTTGTCATCACTCATTGGTACCAATTACACAGGCTTTGCAGCACTGCCCTTTGATCCGCCCTTCCCCGACGCTTTAGTGCAACATCCGATTTGGCGCGTGATTTTCGGACATAGTGTGTTTGTCTATTTCGCCTTCCTCTTAGTCTTTACGATTGGATGGTTTTTATCCTCAACACGCGCGGGCCTTGTCTTGCGTTCTGTTGGTGAAAATGATTTCTCCGCGCATTCGATTGGCTATCCCGTCGTTGCCATCAGATTCGCTGCCATAGCCTTTGGTGGCGCGATAGCGGGTATCGCGGGTGCTAATTTCTCGATGGTAATCACACCCATGTGGGCAGAGCAAATGACTGCCGGACGCGGATGGATCGCGCTTGCGCTTGTGGTTTTTGCCGGATGGCGCGCTGGACGCTTACTCGCAGGCGCATATTTCTTTGGGGTCTTGATGACATTGGAGCTCTACGCAAAGGCGTCGGGCTATGCGATTATACCTTCACAATTTTGGGCAGCGATGCCCTATCTGATTGCGGTTGCTGTCTTAGCCTTCATCTCCTCACGAGATGGTAAAAGCGGCAAGGAACCCGCATGTCTTGGCAAACCGTTTCTGCCGAATGGATGAGTCCCACCAACCGAGGAGAGTTATTATGGGGAATTTTACAAGACGTGATGTGATGAAGGCCGTTGCTGCTGCTTCGGCACTTCAACTTTCAGGGCAATCAGCCTTGGCGGCTGATCCCTTAAAAGTAGCGTTTATTTTTATTGGACCAGTCGGGGACTATGGATGGACTTGGGCGCATAATAAGGGCCGCCTTGATCTTGAAAAAGCGCTCGGCAATAAAGTGAAAACTACTTATGTTGAGAACGTGAAAGAAGATGCCAGCGCTATTCCCATACTTCGCGACCTCGCCCGTCAAGGCAATAAGCTTATCTTTGCGTGCTCATTTAATTATATGGAACAGGTTCTAGAGGTCGCAAGAGAGTTTCCTGAAGTAAAATTTGAGCACTGTACAGGATTTAAACGAGCACCAAATGTTGCAACGTATAGTGCACGCTTTCATGAAGGTCGAGCAGTTATAGGAACAATAGCTGGTTACATGTCAAAATCCGGCGTAATCGGTTATCTCGGCTCATTCAAGATTCCGGAAGTTGTCATGGGCGTGAATGCGTTCACTCTCGCTGCACAAGCCGTTAACCCGAAAATTCAAACCAAACTCGTTATGATTGATACATGGTTCGATCCTGCAAAAGAGACAGCCGCAACACAAACGCTTGCAAATCTCGGATGCGATGTGATTACAACTCATACAGATAGCCCTGCGCCGCTTCAATTCTGCGAGCAGAAGGGAATCTATGGTTTCGGTCAGGGTGCAGATATGTCAAAATTTGCACCAAAAGCACAGCTTACAGCAATCGAAGACATCTGGGCCCCGCATTATATCAAGCGTGCAAATGCAGTAATTAATGGCACTTGG
>VGCJ01000092.1 GCA_016870035.1 Alphaproteobacteria bacterium | reverse complement strand
AATCCAAAAAGATTTTCTGTCACTTTCCTCAGGTGAAATTTCAAAGATCAATGATCTTGTTGATAAAGGCATGATCAATTCCATCCGATTATCAGGTTCAAATTCAGCAATAGTTCGTCTGACTGATAGTCAATTACAAAAATTCTCAAAATTAATTGGTAAATTAAGTGGTCCGACCAAGTTTGCCATGGTCTATGAGAAAATGTCTCTATCACAGCTTATGGCAATACCTACCAGTTTGATGCCGAAACTCGAAAAGCCGATTACGATAAGCGATACATCGACGGCCATCACAAATCCTGATGCTTGGAATAAGCTGATTTTTCTATCGAATGCCAAAATGCTTAACAGCGTTCAGCTTGATACAACAAATGACACAAGTGATCTTGACTTGACTTATTCGCAACTCAACGCGGGCAGTCCAGTTTTTTCAAAAATTTCAGGAACTTATGCCATCAATGTCAAGGATGTCACGGCTGAAAACGCCAATAGGGTGACACTTTTTAAAAATGTAAAGAGGATCGACCTTAGAGATTCAATTGATAATCTGACATTTCTCGGAACAAATCTTCAAAAGCTTTCTGATGCAAATAAAATTGGCTCGATAACGACAACATCAGACGCCGTTTCCGTAAATAACACGGTTGCTTATTTCAAATCGAATTTGGGTGTTATCGGAGCACTTGCTCGGGCGGGCAAGCTCGATAATCTTACACTAACAGATTTGACAACGGGCTCATTATCACTGACATCGCAGCAGGTGGCGCGTAACGCGGAAGCCTTAAAAAAACTACCAATTGACGCTACTGTCCGAATTCAAAATTCAGGATTAGTTTCAGCGAGTGACGCCGTTGCGATCAATGATTTGTTGACCAATTCGCCACAGATCAGTCTGATCAATCCTCTCAAAATTTCAGATACGGCCTCTAATCTTCTTTCAAGTGAAAACAGGACATCGATCAATGAGCTTTATAGTCGATCTACATCTCTTGTTTCGAATATTACGGTTGAAGGAGACGTAACAGTTAATCAAGCGCAGGGTGTTTCTTCATCAACTCCCCCTGTGTTTGGGCTCAAGGATTTTCAGGGCTTTCCTGAAATCATTGAAAGATTCCGCATTAAAGATACTTCTGAAAATATCAAATCATTATCGGCGGATGTATCACTGAACTCGAAAATTTCGCTAATCAAGGCAACGACACCAATAACGATCACTGATATATTCACACCCGCAGATGGCCTGGCGCCGGCAACAGGCTTTTTGACAAAGGGTAATCTGCTTGCAAAACTTGATTCTGGGTTTGAGGTTTCTGATAACCTATCGAATATCCTGATTGAGAGTACAAATCCGCCTTCAGTACCGCAGGCTTTGAAAGACTTGGCGCTGAAGGGTAAACTACGTACAGTCAGTGTTACGGTGCCTGTAACCGATTTTACCAAGATCGATGGTGTAAAGCAGGCATTTCGAACATCAAATCTGGGTGCTTATCTTTCTGGCTTTTCAATCGCGGGCACGACGTCGAACTTTATTTCGGGATCCGGCGCGGCTATGGCCGTGCCCTTGGCAAGTAAGTTACGATCTCTCGCTGATTCCGGGCTGCTTAAGAATATCAAGGTGACGGATAATAGTTCAGTTCAAAGCGGTATTTTCCTGTACAATTCTCTTAAAGGAAAAAATCTTGATGCAGGTTTGGCACCTTTGACAATTTCAGATTCGATAGAATCATTCGGTGGTAAATCAACGGATGCATCACCACGTCTGTTCACCAATTTGTCCGGCATTGCCGGTCTCTTCCAGAATGGAAAATTGGCATCGCTTTCGGTAACAAATCTTTCAAAGACGACAATTCCTGATTCCGGAACGATCGATAAAGATCTTTGGCAACAAATTATGGATCGAAAGCTGCCGCTCACTGGATAAAGTCTATCCTGATTGATTTCAAGGACATGGACACATTTCGTGTAAAGCCGTCGTTGTACGAATATCGAAATGTTCTTTGAAGTGTTCGGGATTTCGTTCAAGAATTTGCACGACAGCTCGTGCAATTTCATGTTCGAATACGCCAACAGGAATATATCAAGCTAAAAATTTAGGCAGACTTCATCCATCAGCTACAATGATTTTTAGCGCGTCGTGACATTCAAAGGATTGTGTCCATTCCGCATCGCGCATGGGTGTGGGTCTTTGTGCACGAAAGCGGCATCCGATCAGGATGAATTCAACCGTACCCTGATCTTTCAAGAAAAATACAACGTTTAGCTATTGATAAAAATTAGAGCTCAAAAAAGAATGGTCGCTGCATTTGGGGGTGGTAAAGCCGTGGCCGGGGCGGGTACCCCGTTTCGTCTTCGCAAACTGTGATTGCGAATGGTGTAAGCCTCGCGAGTATTGGAGCGACACTTCAAAAATCACCGTGACGTCTCAAAGGGCGTGATTGCTCATCAAGCACACGTCTCGGCCCAGTCCATTGATCCGAGGTGACCTTTTTCCCTTCCGCTTCAAACTGGCACTCTTTATGCTGAGATCCGATTGTATTTCAGTTTTTGGGTCGCGTGGCGTGATGTTCAGATGGATTTTCTTAGTGGTTGTTTTGGCGGGGCTTGGCCTTTTGCCGAATTTCGCGCGCGCGTCAGGCGATCCGGTCGCTGAACTTGATAAAATGATCCTCGCCAAGGATTTCGACAGTGCTGTCAAGCTTGCCCGGGAGGCTGCGGAAGCTGGCAATGTTGAAGCCCAATTCCGTCTCGGCGTGTTTTTCTGGCATGGCTTTGGTTTGACGCAGAATTATCTCGAGGCTTTGCGGTGGACGACGCTTGCGGCACTTTCAGGACACCAAAAGGCATTCGCAGCTCAAAAAGTCATATTACCGACCGTTGAAGCGTCAAATTGGCCCAAGGTTCTCGACTGGTGCCGTCAAAGACTGCAGAAAAATGCCGAATCCGGGTTAAATCCGGCACTCTTTGCGATGGCAAAGAGCTACTCTGCCGATTTCGGATTTGAAAATCCGGTTGAAGAGTATTATTGGGCTAGTCTTGCGGTTGCAATTGGTGACACATCCGCGCGCAAGCGTCGGGATGAATTAACCAAGGCGCTTCCAGTAACGGATGCCGCGAAAGCTCAGGATCGGGCCGCTGCGTGGATCGAGAAGTTTAGATCTGGGAAGCCGCCCGGCTAGGACATTGTTTGGGATCGAGAATGGCGGCCGTTGGCAACACCCCCCCGCAATATGTTTTCGAACTGACTGCGGTGCAGGCGGCGAGAAAATTTTTGGCGATTGACGCGCAAGCCGAAGGCATCGCGGCGATTTACGCCAATGCGCTTGAACCGCTCTACAACACCGCCGAACTCGCTGAAGATATTATTCGTTATATCCAGAATACGCTGAAATTTATTGCATCCGTTGAAATCTCGGATGTCGATCTGCTGCTCGAGTCTTATCAATATTACATTTGCAATTATGAGAATTTGCAGACGAAGCGGAATAAGAAACCCCTGTTCCGTAGTCTCCTGAAGGGTCAGGAATACGACAAGCTGCGCGTCTATAAGGCCTCTAAAGCGCTTTTGGTTTATGTTTACGGCATGCGCGCCAATACCTCGCCACTAAAGCCGGGAACCTGGACGCCGGCTGAAGAAGAGGAATTTCAGCCGATATTCGAGCTGATTATGCCGAAAGAGACACCTCCGGCGGCCTGAGGGATGGGGCGACGCGGCCCAATTCGCCCGCCCCAAACACCCCGCGCTGGACTTATCACAATAATGGCATATTTCTTGTAAAGGTTGCGGAGGCAAAATGCGCGTGGCCTATTGTTGTACGTCGGTCGTTCGGTAAATCGGTGTGGTTAACCTGTAGAATTCAGAGTCCGTGTAAAGTGGAGCTCTAAATGTTGAGTATTATTGGTCTTGTGGTCGTTATGGCCTGCGTGTTCGGCGTGTACGTCGTGCATGGAGGAAATATGGCGCCCATTATCGCAGCAGCGCCGTGGGAATTGATGTCAATCGGCGGAGCCGCTGTCGGGGCAATGTTGGTGGGGAACGGCATCGATACCATTAAAGGTGTCGCTGGCGGTTTTGGTAAAGTGTTCAAGGGCCCTCAATACCATAAGCAGGACTATCTCGATACGATATTCCTTGTGTCCAAGCTTTTGAAGATACTTCGTGTGGATGGCCCTGTTGCACTCGAATCTCACGTCGAAAGCCCGGAAGGCAGCCCGATCTTCGGTGAATATCCGAGGCTCATGAAAGACCATACGTTGATCCATATGATTACGGATACGATCCGTTTGATGGTGATTTCGTCGGGCAATCTCAATCCTTATGCGGTTGAAGAAGTGCTTGATGCCGCTTTGAAAGCGCATCATCATCATGAAATGAAACCCGCCGAAGCCTTAGCATCAACGGCAGGCGCTTGTCCGGCTCTCGGGATCGTTGCGTGCGTGTTGGGCGTCGTGAAAACCATGGGCTCAATTGATCAACCGCCAGCAGTTCTTGGTGCGCTCATCGGTTCAGCGCTCGTAGGAACGTTTATGGGCGTGTTGTTGGCCTATGGCGTGATCGAACCGATAGGTAATCGCTTGAAGCAAGTGATCGATGAAGATAGTGAAATCTATCATGTCGTGAAGCAATTGATTGTTGCTACGCTTCATGGTCACCCGCAACCGCTCGTGATTGAAGCTGCGCGCGCGGGCATTTCAAACCATCACAATAAGCCCGACTTTGGTGAAGTCTTCGACGGTCTTCGCGGCAAGTAATCAAAGGCGCATGAACAATGGCCGCCAAGAAGGAAGCCGATAAAGATAAAGAGAAGGGGTCGGCTGGCGAAAGCGAAAAGCCGGCTCCAATCATTATCAAAAAACATATTGGTGGACATGGCGGCGGTCATGGCGGCGCATGGAAAATCGCGCTGGCCGACATGATGACCGCGATGATGGCATTCTTTTTGTTAATGTGGTTACTCGGATCAACAAGCACAGACGCCCGCAAATCGATCGCCGATTATTTCAAGCAGACACC
This sequence comes from Alphaproteobacteria bacterium, assembly GCA_016870035.1. GTDB lineage: Bacteria > Pseudomonadota > Alphaproteobacteria > Rhizobiales > Beijerinckiaceae > CAIUPE01. Next base: position 3,252 of record VGCJ01000092.1, on the reverse strand, counting down.
TCTTCTGAAGATGGGCAATAATGCCGGTTCGAACGGTGTCTTTGGTGGTCGTTCGATGATCAGCCCGGAAGGCTTGCCGGACAAGGTCAATCAAACGAGTTCTGTGAACGTCATGCCGCCAACGCAAGCCACTGGCGGTAATGATCGCGATGAAGGTCCTGCCGGTTCGCAATCTCCTGATGGTAAAAGCAAAGAAGGTGAAGGCCGTTCCGGCATGGCGAAAGGCCCTGCTGAGGGCGGTGTGGTTGACGATGTCGAATTGGGTGCGCAGGGTTCTGATGCGACAGTTCAAGAAGGCCAACCCAAGCGCGGTGAAAGCGAAACAACAAAAAGCGCCGGTGGTGTTTCCGATGATGCAGCTAAGAAGGCTGCCGCTGAAGTTGATCAGAAAAATTTTGATGCGTTGCAAGCGCAAGTCTCTGACGCGATTTCAAAAGATGCAACGCTTTCAAAAATTGCCGATCAAGTTCAATTCGTGAAAGTTAAAGATGGATTGCGCATTGAGATTGTCGACAAAGCTGATTTCTCAATGTTCTCTGTCGGTACGACGCGTGTATTGCCGCGCGCATCCGCTTTGATTGCCGAGCTTGCGAAAGCGATTTCGAATCTTCCTAATCAAGTTGTTATTCGTGGACATACCGACAGTCTCGCTTATGCGTTAGATAGTGAAATGAATAATTGGCTACTCTCCGCCGAACGCGCTGAAAGCACTCGGCAGTTATTACAAAATGCGGGTGTACCTGAAGGACAAATAGCCCGTGTTGAAGGTGTTGCCGATACCGAACCTTATAATCCCAAAGATCAACTCGATATTCGCAATCGCCGCATCAGCATGACCCTCTTGTTCCGTGACGGTGAAACAACGGCTCCCAAACTTGGGGGAGGAACGCCGTGAGTGATAAGCCCGAAGGCGAACCAAAACCGGAGATCATCTTCAAGAAAATCGCCGGGGGCCATGGTGGTGGTCACGGCGGTGCGTGGAAGATCGCGCTTGCCGACATGATGACCGCGATGATGGCGTTTTTTTTGTTGATGTGGTTGTTGGGGGCAACCAATGCCGAGCGTCGCAAAGGGATTGGTGAATATTTCAGGCAAAAGACTAGTCTTTTGCAATTGAGCACCCAAACGGGTACCAGCGGATTTCTGGCTGGCAAGGTTCCAAGCGAGAGAGATGGCTTTCCTGAAGTCGCTATTTCGAACAGCACTTTAGAAACGGTCGTGCCGGTTGCTTCAACTGAAGCAACCGATCGCAACAAGGCGCCAGAAGGCGTGCAGACGCGAACTGATCTTAGTGATGAAGAGGTTGGTAAATCCGGGTCGACTGAAGGCAAAAAAGCCGGTGGCTCAACACCGGACGAAGGTTCCGGCGTAAAGACCGCGGAAAATCAAAACAAAGGCGGCCTTGCAAAGACCGGTGATGCGGAAGGCGAAGGCAAAGCCGAAAAACCCGCCGATGGTAAAGATACAAAAGCCGGTGACGGCAAGGATATGACTGAAGAGCAAAAGAAAGCCGCCGCCGCACAAGCTGATGCTCAAACATTCGAGAAGATTGAAAAAGATGTGAAGGCCGCTTTCGAGCAAAATCCAGATTTGAAGAAAATTGCGAGCCAGATGAAATTTGTCCGCGACAAGGAAGGCATGCGGATTGAAATCATCGATCAGGCCGATTTTACCATGTTTGCGATCGGGACAACCAATTTCTTGCCAAAGGCGCAAGAGTTGATGGCTGGTGTTGCGGCATCGATCAAAGATCTGCCGAATAAAGTTGCCATTCGCGGCCACACGGATGGGTTCGGCTATAGCCAAAATGACAAAATGAACAATTGGCGTTTATCAGCGCAGCGCGCAGATTCGACGCGTCGCTTTTTGATCGAGCAAGGCCTCGATGAAAAACGCTTTTTCAAAATTGAAGGCGTGGCTGATCGTGAAGCCTATTATCCCGATAATCCGCTCGATCCACGCAATCGCCGCATTAGCATCACTGTGCTTGCGCAATGATCCTTGAAGACGGTCAGACGCCCTCAACAACCCGCATATCACGATTGACCGCATCAGGACCCAAAGCACGCAAGGCTTCTTGGTAGGCGGGTGTGTCATAAACCGCCATCGCTTTTTCAAGCGACCCAAATTCAATCACGACGGTGCGGTCTTTGACGCCTTGTTCCATAGCTCTCGCTGCTGTGCCGCGCGCGAGGAATGTGCCGCCGCTGGCGATGATCGCGGGACCTGCGAGTTTGGCATAGGCTTGAAGCCGCTCGGGATCTTTGATCTCGCGATAGCAAGAAATCACATAGGCTTTGGACATTGGCGGTTTCCTCTCGAGATTTGTTAAATTGGCCTCTATAAAGGGCCGGGCGCTGATAAAAATCAACCGCCGTTGATCAGCCGTTTATCCCGTTAGACCGCGTTAGGCGGCAGATGATTCAGCTTGCTGGTTGAGTTCGAGATAGGCCATGGCGGTGTGTCGATGATAGGTCATCAGGACAACGCGGCTTCCGAGATAAACCACGTAATAAATACGACCGCTACGACGACGTTTTTCAGCAACCGAATACACGAGCCAAACAAGAGCAAGTGAAAAAAAACTCACATGAGTTTTAGCCGTAATTCCTGCCGATTTGTAAAGAGGCCAAAGCCTGTTCACAACAATTTTTCTCACCCGATGCAGAGCTCGGGGACAGCGCGCATTATTCTTGGTAGTCGGCGGCTGATTGAAAACTTTAGCCCGTTGTGCCGTCTGCTTTTGATGACGGCGTGAGTTTGCCGGAAAGGTCGAGGACGGTATCGGCCACTTCCGTGATCCGTGGTGCGCCTTCGGAGCGGATGAGCTCGCGTTGGAGCGCGCTGCGCTCTTTGCGAGCCGCTTCCAATGCGCCTTCAGCAACTGCGCGCGCCATACGTTCGGTTTCAAGCGTGGCCGCCAATTCATCGATACGCGCCTGATAGGTGGCGCGATTTGACTCGGCTTGATTTTCAAGCTGATCGATACGGCCCATCAGAACCGGAATACGATCATCAAGTTTGGCAAGAGCGGTGTCGCGCGCTTTCAAATTTTTGGTGAGCGAATTGGCGCGCTCGATCAACGTTACGCGTGACTGCTCAAGCTCGCGTACCTGACGCTCAAGCCCGTCGATGGTCGACTTTTGCTTGGCGAGGCGTTGTTCGAAACTTGAAACCGCAACATTGTTATCAACAATACGGCGCTCGGCCGTGCGCAATTCGTCCGTCTTCGCGATGAGAGCGTTTCGTGCT
>VGCJ01000091.1 GCA_016870035.1 Alphaproteobacteria bacterium | reverse complement strand
TCCAATTCTTTTTGCGTGTTCAGCAACAAGAAGGCGTGGCGTAAAAGAGCGCCAATAATGAAGGGCGGATTAAAACCTTCTTTGATGGCCCGTTCGAGCAAAGAATCCATGGATTGAGCTTCACCAGAGAAGACAGAATCCACCAACATGTCGATTGTTACTTGCGCTGCGTTAGAAAGAATGGCGTCAACATCATCACTTGTAACGATGCTTTGCCCATAGGCATAGAGAGCAAGTTTTTCTAGTTCGCGCCTCGAAAGAAGTCGATCAGCACCCAGAGAGCTGATCAGCGATTGCCGCGCATCATCATCGACGTGAAGCTTAAACTGGCCAAGCACTTCATCAATAAGCTTTGGAAGATCTCGCCCCTCATCGGCATAACAGGGAAGCACGACGGCAAATTTACAGCTCTCTACCGCTTGGCGAAGCGCATGGCGCGGAGCCAAATCACCTGCCTCAATGACAACAGGACAAATGGGCGGTGCTTTAAAAAGAAGATCGAAGCTTGATTGATTGGGCTTAGTTCCGGCTCTCAGCCAAATCGTGCGCTTTGATTCAAAGAGACCGACTGTATTCGCTTCATCTTGCAACCTTGTCGGATCGGTCGATAATTGGTCGCCATCAATCCGAATGAGTTGAAATGGATCAGAAGGGTCATCAATCAGCTTTTCAATAAGTAAGCGGCTGCGCTCATGGGCGAGGCCGGCATCTGGCCCATAGAGGAGAAAAATCGAAAAGGCGCGATCAGGTTTGCGTAAGAACGCTTCTATGTCACCGCTCTTAAGAGCCGCCATGACTTAAATTCCTAATTTGCGCGACTAACAAAATATGCCGCGAGATCCGTCTCAATCTGACCAGCAAGTGATTTTACAATTCGAATTTTTGCTTCTCGGAACGCACGCACTGCAGCGAAACGTTGCGAAAGACGATCAACCGAGCCGGATGCGACGGAAGTTCCTTGGTGAAGGATTTTGCCACTCATATCTGTGAGTGTATACCGCGCTCTTATTGAGACAAAGGCCGCGTCGGCACCGTTACCCGTCGAATCGATCGCAACCGATTGGTTTGATTCAGCAAGCGTTACGGAGAGGCTATAATTGGATGGCTTTTCTTCGGGAACCGAATCATCGTTCAAATTAAACAATAATTCTTCACGAAGATAATGACCCGCAACATCGGCGATCGGGTTCACTTCGATAGACGAAAGAGTTGCTTTAACAGTCTCTCCGTTTACTGAACCGTAAAGTGGCCTCATACAGCCAGCCAAGATCAAAGAGAGGCTGATGACGAGTCCACTGCGAATGAGCCGCGAGGTGTAATCAGACCACCACATTGACGATCCTTTGTGGCACGATAACAATCTTCTTCGGCGCTTTTCCATCAAGTGCCGCCTTGACGGAGTCGAGTGACAGAACAGCCTGTTCAATCGTCACGTTGTCCGCTTGTCGCGCAACAGTGATATCAGCGCGCTTTTTGCCATTAATCTGGATCGGCAAAACAATATCATTTTCTAAAATCAGGCTGCGATCCGCTTTGGGCCAGGAAGCTTCGGCAATCATAGAGCGATGACCCAGCTCCGCCCAGCATTCCTCGGCAAGATGAGGCATCATCGGCGCGATGATGGCGATCAGGAACTCACTCGCTTCCCGCATCGCAGCGATCCATTGCGGACTGACTTTCTTATCTTTCTTGACCGTAAGTTCTGCTTGCAAGGCATTTGCTAATTCGTAAGCGTGAGCCACACAGCGATTAAAGCGCAAGCGTTCGAGATCTTCTTCAACACGAATGATCGACCGATGAGCGGCTTTTCTGATCGTGATCACCGCATCTTCAGCGGCAGCATCATGTGCGTTTTCCGAAGGCTGAAGATCAGCCACTTCGCCAACAAGACGCCAGAGTCTTTGAATGAATCGCGCAGCGCCTTGAATACTTTCTTCAGTCCAAATCACATCGCGCTCGGGCGGAGAATCTGACAACATGAACCACCGCGCTGTATCTGCGCCATAGCTGCCAATGATGTCATCCGGATCAATCGTGTTCCGTTTTGATTTTGACATTTTCTCGATGGAACCAATTTCGACCGGGGTTCCGTTTGAAATCAATTTTGCTCGACGTTCGCCGTCATTGGTATAAATTTCGATCTCCGCGGGTGTTACCCACTGACCCTCTTTGTCACGATAGGTTTCATGAACCACCATGCCTTGCGTGAATAAGCCATCGAAAGGCTCGTCCATACCCACATGGCCAACCTTCTTCATCGCACGCGTGAAAAAGCGCGAATAAAGAAGATGAAGAATCGCATGTTCAATTCCGCCAATATATTGGTTGACGGGCAACCAACCATCAACGACAGAGCGTTCTGTCGGATGATCCTCTAACCACGGATTGGTGAAACGTACGAAATACCAAGACGAATCAACGAAAGTATCCATTGTATCGGTTTCACGACGCGCAGCTTTTCCGCATTGTGGACAGCTTGTATGTTTCCATGTCGGATGGCGATCAAGCGGATTGCCGGGAACATCAAAAGTGACATCGTCTGGCAATTTCACAGGCAAGTCTTGGATCGGGACGGGAATAGTTCCGCAGACTTCGCAATGAATAACCGGGATGGGACATCCCCAATAACGTTGCCGCGAAATACCCCAATCCCGCAGACGGAAATTGATCTTGCGCGTCGCGACGGGTTTGTTGTTTAAGCTTTCTTTTTCAAGTCGTTTTACAACTTCTTCCTTGGCGGCCTCGATTGTTAAACCATCGAGGAAAGAGGAATTGCAAAGCTTGCCTTCACCATCATAAGGCGCATCACCAACGCTGTACGTCTTCGGATCTTGATCCGGCGGGCAGACGACAGTTTTGATCGGGAGTTTGTAAGCAGTAGCAAAATCAAAGTCACGCTGATCATGCGCGGGGCAGCCGAAAATGGCGCCTGTTCCGTAGTCCATCAAAATGAAATTCGCGACATAAACCGGAAGCGTCCAAGATGGATCAAAAGGATGGGTCACGCGAAGGCCTGTATCAAAACCCGTCTTTTCTGCCTTATCGATCAACTCTTGTGCGGTGCCCATTTTACGGCACTCTTCAATAAAGGCTAGAAGATCCGGATTGCTTTCAGCCACTTTCTTTGAAAGCGGATGTTCGGGTGCCAACGCAATAAAGCTTGCTCCGAAAAGCGTATCAGGGCGCGTCGTATAAATTTCAATTTCGCTTTTTGCTGCTTGATTGGTTTGAAGCGCAAAACGGACGGAAAGACCTTCTGATCTTCCGATCCAATTTCTTTGCATCAATCGAACTTTTTCAGGCCAACGTTCAAGCCCATCAAGCGCGTCATTGAGCTCTTGTGCGTAATCGGAAATTTTAAAGAACCATTGCGTGAGCTTGCGCTGTTCAACAAGCGCACCGGAACGCCATCCGCGCCCCTCAATCACTTGCTCATTGGCAAGAACGGTTTTATCAATAGGATCCCAATTCACGCGCGCCGTTTTACGGTCAATGAGACCGGCGCCCAGAAAATCCAAAAACATTCGTTGTTGATGTTTGTAGTAAGAAGGATCGCACGTTGCGACTTCGCGATGCCAATCGAGCGAGAGCCCCATGCTTTTAAGCTGGTTGCGCATGGTCGCGATATTGGCGTAAGTCCATTTTGCCGGGTGAGTCTTATTCGCCATTGCGGCATTTTCCGCCGGCATGCCGAACGCATCCCATCCCATCGGATGAAGAACATTGAACCCGCGCGCTCTTTTATAACGCGCGACCACATCGCCCATCGTGTAATTGCGGACATGGCCCATATGGATGCGTCCCGACGGATAGGGGAACATTTCGAGCACATAATATTTGGGTTTAGGATCTTCATTCCGGGTCCGAAAAAGTTCCTTCTCGTCCCAGGTGGCCTGCCATTTCCGCTCAACTTCACGGGCGTTGTAACGCTCGGTTCTCATGATCTATCCGGATGTTCTCATTTAAAAATATAAAAAGAACGCGCCGACTCTTGCCTCGCGCGGGTTGGGCGGACTAGGACACGATTGGGCTTTGGGGTCAATGTCCCAGAAGCGGGAAGGGCTGATCATGACACAATCCACTCCCAACGACGTCAAGAGCCGTTATCTCTCTGTTCGCCACGCGGTTCAACGAGCCGCTCGTGACGCAGACAGAGCGGAGGTGGATGTCACGCTTGTTGTTGTGTCAAAAACCTTTGGACCTGTAGACATTGAACCCGTTCTTTTGTCAGGGCACCGGATCTTTGGCGAAAATCGCGTCCAAGAATCGCAAGGCAAATGGCCGGAGTTGAAGGCGCGCTTTCCCGATGTCGAATTGCATCTCATTGGCCCGCTGCAGAGTAATAAAGCCAAAGAGGCTCTTGCTCTTTTTGATGTGATTGAGACGGTCGATCGCCCGTCGATTGCTGAAGCGATTTCGAAGGAACTCAAAAAGACCGATCGGCGACCAAAACTCTATGTTCAAATTAATACGGGCGAGGAGCCGCAAAAGGCTGGAGTCGCGCTGAAAGAGGCCGATGACCTCTTAAAACGATGCCATTCCGAATGGGGTCTCGAAATCTCCGGATTGATGTGTATTCCGCCGGTTGATGAGCCTCCTTCGCCCCATTTCGCGCTTCTCCGCAAAATTGCTGAACGTAACGGGCTGAAAATCCTCTCGATGGGAATGAGCAGCGATTTCGAGGCGGCAATCCAGCTTGGTGCGACCCATGTCCGGATCGGCAGCGCGATTTTCGGTCATCGGGGCTAGAAGACCCCCGCATAGTCTCACCGAATGACGATGCAGCTGTCTCGGGTGAGACGCGAAAGAAACAATTTCATATCTTTGCGGCTGAGCGCGACGCAGCCCTCGGTTGGTTTAAGGCCTACTCTAGCGAGATGAATGAAGATGGCGCTGCCACGTCCGCGGATCGCGGGTCTCGCATTCCAATCCGTTTCAAGCACGATGTCATAGATGGGGTCCTCCCGCCACATCGCCTCATGTGAGGCGGTGAAGGGTAGGTGTACCAGCCGATTATAACGGGGCGATTTTATATCATCGCACCAGCCGTGATCTTTCTGGATGGTCTTTACTGGAAAGGCGAAAGACCGGCTCGGCCATTGGTCGCGCCGAATATAGATGTTCAAAATCTTGAGTGTTGCTCTTGGCGTTCCGCCATCACCTTCGCGCTTCGCGGCAACCACGCCGCTGCGTCCGATCGCACAAGGGAGAACGATGCCGCCACCTTCGAGATGAGCCTTTTTACGCTCGGTTGGATGGCGGCGAAGAAAGAAGGTGGTCATGGCCTGGTGATTTTTATTTTTAAAACAAGTTGCAATTCTTCATCATTAAAGGAAAGGTCACCCGCATGAAGATGAATTTCAATCTAATATTTTCGTTAATGGGTTGAGTTGGGACGAGGCCATGCCCCACCCTTTATCAATTCTGATCATGGGTTCGGATGCCTCCGAGATTGCGGCTGTTGTGGCCCAGCTTGAAACTGAGCCGGATTTTAAACCGATCGGGTTCAACCTGTCCGTCGAGATGCTTGATCAAACCGAGTTTGATTATCTTGATGCTTTGTTGGTTTTACCAAAAACGGACCCCGCGCAGTGGAAAGCGCTTATCGGAGCGCAATATCCTGGCCCGTTGATTGGCTTGGGTTTAAGCGGTGAAGAACTCAGCGAGCAGATCAATCTTCCTGTTAAAGCAAGCTTTCTTGTTCAACGCATCAAAGCGCAGATTAGAAATTTCCAATCCCGATCTGATCAATTTTTATCGGTTGGGTCTTACAAGCTTTATCCAGCATCACGGATTTTATTGTCCGCATATGGTGATGAATTAAAACTGACCGATAAAGAAGTTGAAATCCTTCGTTATCTTCACCGTGCGCGTGGAGCGATTATTTCACGTGAAGAGCTTTTAACCAATATATGGCGCTATCATGAATCTGTTACGACTCATACGATTGAAACTCATATTTACCGATTGAGACAAAAGATTGAAACAAATAATGATGAAGCTGCTATTTTGATTACCGAATCCGGTGGTTATCGATTGGCTGAAACCGTCAAAGAGTCTTAAGCAAAATGGCCGTCAGCGACGATATAAATCTTTTGCAACAACTGGATTTCTTCAAAGTTTTTCCGGAAGACGCATTGCGTATGATTCTCTTTGCGGCCGAGCGTCGAAAACTCGCAGAAGGGGAAAAACTCTTCTCGAAAGGTAGTCCTTCAACGGGTGGATATGTTGTTGAGAGTGGGTTGATCGTTTTATCTGACGACGCGGATCACGTTGACCTTGAACGTCTTGAACGTGGCGCATTGATCGGTGAGATTGCGCTTCTCGCGAGTGGAGAGAGACCCGTGACCGCCGTTGCACGAATGGACACACAAGTGATTGTGTTACCGCGCGCTTTGATGCATCGATTCTTGTCAGAATATCCTCATTTAGCAAAAGCGCTTGCTGACCAGATCACTGTTCGCTCGCAGGTGCTATATCAAGCTTTGCAAAGTCTCGAGTCGAGCGTCCTAGTCTAAGCCACTGTAATCGTGACGGGCACATGATCTGATGGTCGGTCCCATCCGCGTGCATCGCGATGAATATCGGTCTTTTTTAAACTGCCCGTCAAATCCTCTGACACCCAAATATGATCAAGGCGGCGGCCACGATTGGAAGCCATCCAATCGGCTGCGCGATAACTCCACCAGGTAAAAAGCTTCTCGGGCTCAGGCTTTAATGTTCTGACCGCATCAACCCATTTTCCCGACTTGATTGCGGCATTGAGCTTGTTGCATTCGATGGGTGTGTGCGAAACCACATCGATCATTTGCTTGTGACTCCATACATCATGTTCGAGAGGAGCTACGTTGAGATCACCGACAAGAACGGCTTTCTTTGTCGCCGGTTTTTCTTTCTTGCCCCATAAACTCATTTCATCAAGAAAAGCCAATTTATGCGCGAATTTTTCATTGGCCTTGGGATCGGGAATGTCACCTCCCGCAGGAACATAAAAATTATGAATCGTAAGCCCGCTCGCTGGTCCAGCCTTATCAGAAAGCTCGACACTGATGTGACGGCAATCGGTCTTTCTAGCAAATTGTTTGACAGACTGAGTTGCAAAGGGAAGGCGCGATAAAATAGCGACGCCGTGATAGCCCTTCTGCCCACTCACTGCGATATGACCGTAACCCAGCTTTCTGAAATCGCTATGAGGAAATTGATCATCCGGACATTTTGTTTCTTGCAGGCAAAGAATGTCAGGTTTGCTCTTTTTCAGAAATTTCTGAACGAGGCCTGAACGTAGTCTCACCGAATTAATGTTCCAGGTCGCGATTGTGAGCACCATGAGATCTCCTATTATCTAAATAAGACCTAAGGGAGAGTGTGATCCTACGGCAAGATCAGGCGTCGTCAATTCACGACTTATCGAAGATTATTTTATCGGCGTTACCGTATCAGGGACCACAAAATTCATGAGATCAAGCTCATGTTTCGTGTCAATCTGCGTCAGTTTGACCGTCACTGAATAGCCCTGCGGATCGGTCACCGCCCACCCTTTCAAATGCAGGGTTTTGCGATCGAAATTCAAAATGATTTGCGAACTTCCGCCAAAAGTCGCTTTGTCTTCAGCCTCAAGTGTCACGCGGTCTTTTTCAATTTGAATGTCGCCAAGTTTAAACTCTTTGTTGAGATCAATCGAACGTGACAGGAGAAATTTTAGGGGCGTCAATCCAATCGAATAAAGATCTTTCGTCCCTAATCGCTGATCAATAACAGAGACATTGTAACCGTCAGCAATGATCCTTAGAGCGCTTGGTGGATTATAATCAAACCGCAGCCGTCCGGGGCGCAAGACCAACAATTGTCCCGTAACCGTCTGCCCACTTTGATCGATTTGTGAAAATTTGGCACTGAATTGTTTGAGGCTTGTGAGCGCTCTGTTGATCTCAATGATTAAGTCCTCGCGCGACAGATCTTCGAGAGCAGGAGCGCTTTGAACCGATTCAACCGACGGTTCATTTATTTTCGGCGCCAAGTTTAGCGGCGCTGGAATTGTCTGAACGCTTTGTTCCAGTTCAGGAGGCCGTCGTGGCGGCAGAGGAATTTTTCGCGCTGCTACTGCGAGGTCCACTGAGAGGATAAGGATGAGAAAGGCAACGGCATTACGCCGCGCGTCACGCCGCATGGCTTCCATGGCCGCTTGCCTCCATCAAGATCTCCCGCTTGCCCGCATGATTGGGTGCACCGACAACGCCTTCATATTCCATACGTTCCATGATCGATGCCGCACGGTTATAGCCGATCTGCAAACGTCTCTGGATATAAGACGTAGAGGCTTTTCTATCACGAAGAACAATTGCAACGGCCTGATCATAAAGATCCTGCCCCGCCGATCCGAAACTTCCATTATCAAAGACGG
>VGCJ01000090.1 GCA_016870035.1 Alphaproteobacteria bacterium | reverse complement strand
GAGCGCCTCATATATTTTAGCGCGGCAATTAGGGGGTAACGCCACCTTGATGGCAGAAATTCTAACGCTCCAAACACTCTGTGCGATGATCACAATTCCACTTCTTTATAGCGCTTTCATAATTCCCTAACGAAAATTTACCCGAAATCGTGAAAAATCTCAGAGTTTTTGAGCCTATAGTTGTCTTCGCTGCGCAATTTAATATGTTAAACGCAGTGTATTTCTAAAATTTCAAAAAAACTGATGTCTATTCCTCAACGTCAAGTCGGCGAGTTGAGTTTGTGTGCGTCGACTTGATCAATTTTATGGATTGACGTTATACAACCGCAAGAGTCAATTTGTAAAAATCTCAGTTATTAGTTGTATTTACGGATTGAGTGCGTTCTTACTCAAGCGTTTTAAAAAACCGAAGACCCAAGCCGAAAGAGGACTGAGCCATGGCACACCACCTTGCCGAAAGACTTGATGAGAGAAGCGTAACAACATTTCCTCATCACGCAAAACCTTCATCAAAATTGGCGAATGATAAGGATGAAATCGCCGTGTATCTCGCCAAAATGACGTTCGAACTCAACGCCATTGCTCGTTAAGCCAATTTCGATCTTCTGGCCTATTTTCTTGAAATGGCACGGATTGAAGCCAATGGCCAAGTCGCCAAATCACGTGGTGACCTGACCAAAGGGAATTCAGCTTGGTATGATGGCGGCAATCAAACCGCCATCTTGCCGCGCAATCCGTCCTTCGAGTTCGAGCTCGACGAGTAATGTGCGGACCGATGCGACTGGACGCCCCGAAAGCCTGACGAGATCGTCAATCGGCAAAGGGGTTGTTCCAATCAACGCCATAAGTTCATCTCGCGGCTAAAGTCCCTCCCTTTTGTCGTCCGGTGCGTCCTCGGCGTAGGCGGATGTCCTCTCTGCTGTGTCGAGATCGGGATCGAGCTCGTCCCAGAAGGGGCCCAGGGACAAATCTTTGGGTTCCTCTGCGCCATCCGCAAAACGCAGACGTCCGAGCACCGGACCCTAAGCTTCAGCAACATGATCGGCAGACGTAATGAGCGTCGCGCCGTCACGTATCAGCGCATTGGTGCCTTCCGATCGCGGATCAAGCGGTGATCCCGGAACGGCAAAAATATCGCGCCCCTGCTCGCCCGCAAAACGCGCCGTGATCAATGAACCGGAACGCAATGCCGCTTCGACGATTACAATCCCATAACTCAAGCCAGAAATGATCCGGTTCCTTCGTGGAAAATCACGACCGCGCAGTTCCCACCCCATCGGCATTTCGCTGAAAACCGAACCCGTTTCCGCAATCGCATCTATGAGATCGCGATGTTCATCCGGATCAGGCTTTTCATGCCCGCCTGCGAGCACCGCCACCTTACCCGATGATAATTAAGCGCGATGAGCCGACGCATCTATGCCGTGCGCAAGGCCTGACACGATCACAAAAGTAGGTTTACCGAGATCGGACGCCAGAACGCTCGCCATTTTCAAACCTGCTGCCGAAGCGTTGCGTGAACCGACAATCGCTACGGAGGGTTTCGATAAAATTGAAACACGACCATGCACGCCAATGATGGGCGGCGCAAATCAATCACACGCAAAAGCGCAGGATAATCAGCCTCGCCCATCGCGATAAAACGGACACCCATGGCAGATGCACGCGTGATTTCATCTTCCGCTTCCGCGACGCTCACAACTTTTGACGGTCGCCCTTGTGATTGAAGAAGCGACGGCAGGGCTTCAAGCGCTGCCGCTGCACCACCATAGCGATTAAGCAAAGAGCGAAATGTCCGAGGACCGATGCTTGTTGTGCGGGTTAACCGTATCCAATCGCGGCGCTGACGATCAGTGAGTTACTGACCCGCCGGTTGATCCGGCTTCGGAGGTTGCGCCATTCTTGGCTCCGATCCGCCCTTCGGTGCCCGCCATCAACCGCTTAATATTTGCGCGATGCGTCACCCACAACACAATTGTAAGTAGGAAAAAAACGCCACCCGTAAACACATCGCTGAAATACGCAGCCACAAAAGGAGTAACGAGGCTCGCGACAAGAGCCGACAAAGAAGAATAACGCGAAAGTCGCACGGTTAGCAACCAGCTTGCCGCAAAGGCAACTGCCGCGATAGGCACAAGCGCCAGTGCCACGCCAAGATAGGTCGCAACACCTTTGCCGCCTTTGAATTTGAGCCACACCGGAAAGAGATGACCCAAAAACACTGCAATCGCGGCAGGCAAGTCCGTTGCAGCACCAAAAACATAATGCGCGACGAGAACGGCAGCCGTTCCTTTGAGCATATCACCGATCAAGGTTGCCGCTGCCAAGCCCTTGCGTCCCGTGCGCAAAACATTTGTCGCGCCGATATTGCCTGAACCGATGCTTCTTAGATGGCCTGCGCCAAAAATTTTTGTGAGAATGACACCAAAGGGAATTGAACCCAAGAGATAGGCGACAATCACAGCGAGAAATGAAAGAACATCTTCGGACATCATCACGACCTTATTTTTGGTCTTAAATGCAATCAAGATTCTTGAACAATACGACCGGCCACCATCGCCATATGAACACGGCCTTGCAGACGTGCGCCATCAAAGGGCGTGTTCTTACAGCGCGAATGAAGCGTATCGGGATCAAGAACAAAAGGCTCATCAGGATCAAACAAGATAAGATCTGCCGGCGCTCCTTTCTTCAAACGCCCCTGCTTCATGTTAAGAAGATCCGCCGGACGTGTTGCCAAAGAACGGATCAAAGTTGTGAGTGACAAGTCACCATTGTGAACCAGACGAAGCGCAACGGGCAGCATGGTCTCAAGACCGATGGCGCCATCTGCACATTCAATAAAGGGTTGCCGTTTGGCTTCGACATCTTGCGGATTATGATCGGACACAATGACGTCGATGATCCCTGAAGCCACGCCCTCAATCATTGATCTGCGATCCTCTTCGGCACGCAAAGGCGGCGAGAGCTTCAAAAAGGTTCTGTAAGAGCCGATGTCATTTTCATTCAGCGCAAGATTATTAATCGAGACGCCGCAGGTGACGGGCAGGCCTTCATCCTTAGCGCGCGCGATGATCGCAATCGATTCAGCACATGAAATCATTGCCGCGTGATAACGCGCGCCAGTCAAACGCACGAGCGCAAGATCGCGCTCTAACATAATCGTTTCAGCGGCTTTCGGAATGCCAGGCAATCCCAAACGGCTGGCAAGCTCGCCTTCATTCATCACACCATCCGAAGACAAAGACGGCTCTTCTACATGATGAACAATTAACGCATCGAAATCGCGCGCATAAGTCAGAGCGCGGCGCATCACTTGCGCGTTTGAAACTGAACGCGCGCCATCGGTAAAGAACACCGCACCCGCTTCACCCAATAAACCGAATTCAGTCATCTCTTTGCCATGCAGACCTTTTGTGAGCGCTGCAGAGGGAATGAGGCGCACGCCCGCCGTGTCACGTGCACGACGAATGATGTAATCGACAACCGCCGGGTCATCGATTGGCGGATTTGTATCAGGCATACAGACAACGGTCGTCACACCACCGGCAGCGGCCGCACGACTGGCTGATGCAAGCGACTCGCGATGTTCTGCTCTGGGTTCACCCACAAAGGCGCGCAGATCTACAAGACCCGGTGACAAAGCGCGCCCACGCGCATCAATAACCAACGCACCATCTGGCGGCAATGACGCATCAATCGCATGACCCATTTCACGAATGACGCCATTCTCAACCGCCAAGGCACCCGCTTCTTCACGACCTGTTTCAGGATCGATAAGCCTTGCATTGATGATGAGGGTGGGACGGGAAGCGCTCATCATCGCCCCTCCGCATTCGACAAATGGCGTGAAAGCGCTTCAAGCACGGCCATGCGCACCGCAACGCCCATTTCAACCTGTTCACGAATGAGTGATTGCGCGCCATCAGCAATATCAGACGCGATTTCAACACCGCGATTCATCGGGCCCGGATGCATCACAAGCGCATCAGGCTTTGCAGCGGAAAGTTTCTCGCGATCCAATCCGAAATAATGAAAATATTCTTTCACTGAAGGAACGAATGAACCATTCATCCGCTCGCGTTGCAGACGCAACATCATCACAATGTCAGCGTCCTTCAATCCTTCGCGCATATTTGTGTAAACGCGCGCGCCCATATTCTCGATGCCACGAGGCAATAAGTTGGTCGGCCCGATCACCCGCACTTCAGCGCCGAGCGCATTCAAAAGAATGAGATTGGACCGTGCGACGCGCGAATGAAGAATGTCACCGCAAATCGCCACCACGAGACCGCGAATACGTCCCTTGGCGCGGCGAATGGTCAAAGCGTCAAGCAGCGCTTGCGTGGGGTGCTCATGAGCGCCATCGCCCGCATTGATGACGGAGCAATCGACTTTGCGCGCAAGCAGTCCCACAGCCCCTGCTGCATGATGGCGGACGACGATGAGATCGGGCCGCATTGCATTCAGTGTCATTGCGGTATCAATCAGTGTCTCGCCCTTTTTGATCGAGGACGAGGCAACCGACATATTCATAACGTCAGCGCCCAACCTTTTACCGGCAAGCTCAAAACTCGCTTGCGTGCGGGTAGAGGCCTCAAAAAAGAGATTGATCTGGGTGCGGCCGCGAAGCGTCGCTTTTTTCTTTTCAACCTGACGGGAGACCTCGACCGCCTCCTCCGCCATATCGAGCAATTGCAAAATATCTTCCGGGGTCAGCCCCTCGATACCAAGGAGATGGCGATGCGGGAACAAGCGGGGTTCGCGACGGGAGATTGACATATTGCCTCGCCTATAAAGGGGGAAAGGCGCCGCCGCAAGGCAAGCAGACGCCCTTAAACGAATGATCCACGCCTCACAGCGCTTAGCCCGCTCGGGAGGATTTTTCCGGGGCGGGACTTGACCCTGACGACCAGTTTCGCCATGTGAAGCCCTTCGCCGGCGGTCCCCCCGCCTGTTTTTTTGGTCTGAGCCGGAAAAAAATCATGAAAGTTGTCATCGTCGAATCGCCCGCCAAGGCCAAGACGATCAACAAATATCTCGGCAAAGGCTATGATGTGGTCGCTTCTTTCGGCCATATCCGCGATTTGCCCCCGAAAGATGGCTCGGTTGATCCTGATCAGGATTTCATCATGACCTGGGCGATCGACGGCAAGGCGTCGAAACGCGTGTCCGAGATTGCGAGCGCGGTCAAAAATTCTGATGGCCTAATTCTCGCTACCGACCCGGATCGCGAAGGCGAAGCGATTTCGTGGCATATTGTCGAGACACTGAATGCGCGTAAGGCGCTCAAAGGCATCCCCGTCGAACGCGTCACCTTCAACGCGATCACCAAAGACGCCGTTAAAGACGCAATGGCGCATCCGCGCGATGTCGATCAGGCGCTTGTTGATGCTTATCTCGCGCGTCGCGCGCTTGATTATCTCGTGGGCTTCCGCCTCTCGCCCGTTTTGTGGCGCAAATTGCCGGGTGCACGATCGGCCGGTCGTGTGCAATCGGTAGCTTTGCGTCTCGTCTGCGAGCGCGAGCGCGAAATTGATATGTTCCAAAGCCGCGAATATTGGTCGATCGCCGCAACGCTTGCGACACCGAAAGGCCAAGAATTCGAAGCGCGGCTTATTGGCGCTGATTACAAGAAAATCAACAAGCTTGATATTGGCTGTGGTAAAGAGGCAGACACTTTCAAGAAAGAGCTTGAAACCGCGCGCTTCACGGTCGCGTCAGTTGAATCAAAGCCCGCAAAGCGTAATCCCTATCCGCCTTTCACGACATCAACGCTGCAACAAGAAGCAAGCCGTAAGTTAGGGCTTGCGCCCGCGCGCACGATGCAGCTTGCACAGCGTCTCTATGAAGGTGTTGATATTGGCGGTGAGACGGTTGGCCTTATCACCTACATGCGTACCGATGGTGTCGATCTCGCGCCAGAAGCGGTCTCGTCAATTCGCTCGATGATCGGTAAAGAATTCGGTGATGATTATGTGCCGCAAGCACCGCGCCGCTATAATTCCAAATTGAAGAATGCGCAGGAAGCGCATGAAGCCATTCGCCCGACCAATATTTTCCGTCATCCGAACCAAGTGCGTAAATTGATCGATGACGATCAGGCGAAACTTTATGAGCTGATCTGGACACGCACGCTTGCCTGCCAGATGGAAAGCGCCGAGCTCGAACGCACATCCGTTGATATTGTAGCCGATGCCAAGACTCGGAAACTTGATTTCCGCGCTTCGGGTCAGGTTGTTTTGTTCGACGGCTTCTTGAAGCTCTATCAAGAGTCGCGCGACGATGATGGCGACGATGAAGACAAAAACAAATTACCGGCGATGAAAGCCAATGACGCGCTTGAAAAGCGCGCGATTTTGGCCGAACAACATTTCACCGAGCCGCCGCCGCGCTTCTCGGAAGCCTCTCTCGTCAAGCGCATGGAGGAACTCGGTATTGGCCGGCCTTCGACGTATGCCTCAACGCTAGCTATTCTACGCGATCGCGATTATATCCGCATTGAGAAGAAACGCATTCATGCCGAAGACAAGGGCATGTTGGTGACGGGCTTCCTTGAAAGCTTTTTTTCGAAATATGTCGAATATGATTTCACCGCAGCCCTCGAAGAAGATCTCGACCGGATTTCAAATTCTGAAATTGGCTGGAAAGAGGTTTTAAGAAAATTCTGGAAAGAATTCTCTGCTGCAATTGCCGATATAACAGAGCTTGAGCGCACCAAAGTGCTTGATGCGATGAATGAAACCATGGGGCCGCATATTTTCCCCGCACGTGGTGATGGTGCCGATCCGCGGACATGTCCTTCATGCAGCGGCGGACGCCTCTCTTTAAAGCTCGGAAAATTTGGTGCTTTCGTTGGATGCTCGAATTATCCGGACTGTCGCTTTACGCGTCAGCTTGGTTCACCGAATGGTGAAGGCGATGCGGCGGCAGAAGGCGGCACGCTGGGTACGCAAATTGTCGGCAAAGATCCGGTAACGGGAGATGATGTCTCCCTGCGTGATGGTCGCTTCGGTCCCTATGTGCAATTGGGCGAAGGTAAAAAGCCAAAACGCCAAGGCCTGCCGAAAGGTCTTTCGCGCAGTGCGGTTGATCTCGACATCGCGCTCAATCTTCTCTCTCTGCCACGCGAAGTGGCAAAACATCCAACGAGCGGTGAACCCATTCTGGTCAGCATCGGACGCTTCGGTCCCTATGTGCAGCATGGCAAAGTTTATGCGAGCCTTACTGCAGCTGATGATGTGCTCACCATTGGTGCCAATCGCGCCATCGATTTGATTGTCACGAAAGAAAGCGGTGGTGGCGGATCACGCTTTGGTCGCGCGGCATCGCCTGGTCGTGTGGTTGGACAACATCCAGATGGCGGCGACATCGTTGCGCGCGACGGACGCTATGGTCCCTATGTCAGCTGGAATGGTATCAATGCAACTTTGCCGAAAGGTTTGGGTGCCGACGCCCTTACGCTTGAAGAAGCCATTCCGCTGATCGTGCAACGCGCGGCAAATGCTCCGGCTAAAAAAACCCGTGCGGCCACGAAGAAAGCGCCTGCGAAAAAAGCGGCAGCAAAGAAAGCACCAGCAAAAAAGAAGCTGTAGAAAAACTCGCGACCAAAAAAGCAGCGGCAAAAGCGCTTGCGAAAAAGGCCGCTGCGAAAAAGACAACTGCTAAGAAAGCAACTGCGAAAAAGAAATAATCGCTCGCAATGACGGTTTAAGAGCCTCAACAATTCATCGGCAAAACGAATTTAGCACTCAAAAAAAACTAGTTCGCCGTTCCAAATAATTTATGCCTTACGACATTGCCTGGTTGAATATTCAGTCTCGTGCTGGTGCCGCCATTAAGTTCAAGCACCGCAAGAACCGGTTCGCCTGAAGGGAGAACGCGGGTTGAAAAAGGTTCGCCTTTGGTGATGCGCGCAATCGTACCATCGGCACGAATAAAGATGATATCGAGCGGCAGAGGCGTGTCCTTCATCCACATGCGCACATCTTCCGGGACACCGAAGTCAAACAACATGCCGCGTTGTTGAGGAAGATAAACACGCCCCATCAATCCGCGTTGGCGTTCCGCGTCGGTGCTCATGATCTCGACGTCAAAGCTAATGGGTATGGATCTTGTCTCAATAATGAGCTTTTCAAGCTTCGTTTGCGCATCAAGCGTCGAGAGCCCTGCAAGCAAGACACTAACGAGAGCGGCGAAAAAATAGATCGGTAAACGTAGAGCACACATTCTTATGTTCTGCAGTGTTTGACTTGGGTGGTCAAGATGAAACAAATTTTAACGGCTTAGTGGTCTAATTTCCTCCACCATCAACCCCTCAACTCCTTCGCCATAGCGCACGAACAATTCCTTATCGGGCCAAACATCCGCTATACCATAATGTCACAAAACTTCTATACACAGAAAGATATCCGGCTTGCCTTCCGTGGCAAAACCGAAACTGCTACTCGCCTGACCCCTGAAAAGTGATACTCCCTGATGTATGGCTTTTAAGCCGATCCGATATAAGACCGCATATTTTTGTTGTCTTCGACAATTTTATCAATATGCGCTTTGACAACATCGCTGATAGAAATGATTCC
>VGCJ01000089.1 GCA_016870035.1 Alphaproteobacteria bacterium | reverse complement strand
GAGGCGACGGGCCTCACCTTCGTAGAAGTGCCGCTTTATGATCTTGATTGCGTAATTGCAGGACGTGTTTATCGCCTCTAACTTCAAGCGGTATAAAAGATCACATCATTGCGAAGACTTACCTATACCGCGCATTGTCCACATCCAATCAATTTCTTCGATGATGTGTTTCGTTTGCCTCGGCATTTCGATGTTTTGAAAGCCTCAATGGTTGCAGCGGCTGAACTCGGCGCTATTCATTATGTCGTTCACGCCAGTGTGATGCCACTTGTTCAAGCGGCAGGGCTAGAAGCGGCTTATGAGCATCAGCGAGAATGGCTAACGCGGGGTGGGGATCTCGCAAAGTCGCTAGCGCCAAAAATATTCCCACCACGCGCCACTTCTATCCTGAGGGATCGGCCCCATGTCGATAGGCTATGACGATAGGACTCGATGATAAATTCCGCCGCCGATTTCGAGGCCGAGTAGGGGGTCTAGTCCGCCCTAAGGCGCGTTCTCGTCAAAGGTTAGGCCGTTTTGTGTTGGGGCATAGACTTTATTGGTCGTGATCACGACGACACCGCGAACGGTTGGTGTTAACCGCGCGGCCTGAAGGATATGCACAGTCCCTTGCGTGTCGGTGAGAAAGGTTCTGACCGGATGAGCATATCCTACAATCACAAGGGGTTGAGCGGCGAGATGCAGAATGGCATCGGATGCGACGCGCTGAACCGTTTCAATTAGCAGTGGAAAATCGGCGATATCACCGAGCGTATGAGTTTTGAGACTCGGCCAAACATCGGCAAGATCAAACAGAGCGGGTTTCGTGTCCGGGGGAAGCGCGAAGCCATGGATTTTGGCGCCAAGAGCGGCGAGCTTCAAACTCATCCAGCTTCCGGTAAACCCCGTAGGGCCAGTGATAAGGATTCGCGCGCCGTTAAGGCGAGAAGCATGGGCCATAGGTCACTCCGAACGGACAAGCGAAAGTG
The DNA here is from genome assembly GCA_016870035.1 of Alphaproteobacteria bacterium. GTDB lineage: Bacteria > Pseudomonadota > Alphaproteobacteria > Rhizobiales > Beijerinckiaceae > CAIUPE01. The sequence continues at coordinate 7,889 of VGCJ01000089.1, read as the reverse complement.
CCGTTTGATTGACCTAACGTCAATAAATCCAAAAAAGTTGTTAATGAGATCCGATCAATAAGTGGCGCGGCCACCGGAAAGATCGAATACCGCCCCGGTCGTGAACGAGTTCTCTTTCGAGGCGAGCCAAGCAATCATGTTGGCGGCTTCGTCGACTTGTAAGAACCGGCCGCGCGGAATACGCGAGAGCATATAATCGATATGCTCTTGCTTCATCTGGTCGAAAATGGCGGTTTTTGCGGCCGCAGGGGTCACACAATTCACGGCGATGTCCTGACCAGCCAATTCCTTGCCTAGCGATTTTGTAATGGCGATCACGCCGGCTTTTGATGCCGAATAGGCGGAAGCGTTCGGATTACCCTCTTTACCGGCAATCGAGGCGATGTTGACGATGCGGCCATAGCCTTGCGCCTCCATCGCGGGGACGACGGATTTGCAGCAATAAAACACGCCATTGAGATTGATATTGATGATGTCGTGCCACGCATCGAGCGGATAATCGGCGAGCGGCATATTGGGTCCGGCGATGCCTGCATTATTCACGAGTACATCGATCCGGCCAAAAGCCTTCAAAGTGGCGCCGGCTGCCGCTTGTACGGACTTCGCGTCGGATTGCTCAACTTTAACGACGATGGAGTGGGGGAGGCGGCTTGATGATTCGCGCGCCAGGGCCTCGTTTCGATCCCAAAGCGCTACTTTTGCCCCCGAACGGGTCAAGCGATCGGCAACAGCAAAGCCAATTCCCTGAGCGCCGCCGGTGACGACGGCAAATTGTCCTGCAAGATCGATCGAATTGGCCATGGAAATCTCCCGTTTTTTTAAATTCCGGATCTATTGCCGGTTTTCGGAAGAACCACAAGCGAAGTCTCGAAATGGCTTGTGGGGGCTCATGGTCGGTTGCCTTGGCGGATCTTGGCGGAGGCGGGCGGCTTCGGCGCTCTCCAACGAAAGGCAGCTTTTATGGGGCCTTCTGTCACCTTGCGCGACGCAAGGCGCTGGGCTATCCGTTGCACCCCAACAAGCTGGGGTTCGGAGACGATACCTGGCGTAGAAGGGTCGGCGGCCGTGCAACCGGCAGTCGGCTATCGGGTCGGTTCCAGTCCTTTTTGGGGGTCGGAGTTCGGCTCGCTAAGGAGCGCTACCTGATGGGACAAACCCTCGACCATCTTCTTGTCGATTACCTTCCGCTTGTCGTGTTTATCGGCTTGAGCCTTGTGATCGGCCTTGGGCTTTTGGTGGCCCCTTTCATTGTTGCTTATAAAAATCCTGATCCCGAAAAACTTTCGGCTTATGAATGCGGATTTGATGCTTTCGATGACGCACGCATGAAATTCGACGTGCGTTTTTATCTCGTGTCGATTTTGTTCATCATTTTCGATCTCGAAGTTGCGTTTCTGTTTCCATGGGCTGTTGCGTTTAAAGAGGTCGGCCTTTTCGGCTTTTGGTCGATGATGTTGTTCCTTGCTGTGCTCACAATCGGTTTCATCTATGAATGGAAGAAGGGTGCACTCGAATGGGATTGATGCCAGAGATCGCGCCACAAGCTCGCGGCTTGATTGATTCGTCGACCGGAAAACCGATCGGCGTGAATGGTAAATTCTTTACCGAAGTGAATGCCGAGTTGGGCGATAAAGGTTTTCTTGTCACCTCGACCGATGAACTCATCCATTGGGCGCGCACCGGTTCGTTGATGTGGATGACGTTCGGCCTTGCATGCTGCGCGGTTGAAATGATGCAGCTCTCGATGCCGCGTTATGATGTTGAACGTTTCGGCTTTGCCCCGCGCGCTTCACCGCGTCAGTCCGACGTGATGATTGTCGCGGGCACGCTCACCAATAAAATGGCCCCCGCGCTCCGCAAAGTCTATGATCAGATGCCCGAGCCGCGTTATGTGATCTCGATGGGCTCCTGCGCCAATGGCGGCGGCTATTATCACTATTCCTATTCGGTTGTACGGGGTTGCGATCGTGTCGTGCCGGTTGACATCTATGTCCCGGGGTGCCCGCCAACTGCTGAGGCGCTGCTTTACGGTGTCCTTCTTCTGCAGAAGAAAATCCGCCGTACAGGAACGATTGAGCGTTGAGTATTTGAGAGAGAAACAGGATCCGATGCAAAAGGATGTTGAAACACTGACGGCTCTCGGCGAAGCGATCAAAGCGGCGCTTGGCTCTTCTGTTCATGCGGCCGAAGTCGCTTATGGCGAGTTGACTCTGCGCGCTGAAACGGCTGATACACTTCGCGTGCTTACGGTTTTGCATGATGATCCGCGTTTCCTTTTTAAAAATTTTACCGATTTGACGGCGGCAGATTATCCGGCGCGCGAGAAGCGTTTTGATATTGTGTGGCACCTTTTGTCGCCAAAGCACAACACGCGCGTGCGTGTGATTTTCGAAGCGAATGAAACTCATCCGGTTCCGTCGGCGATTTCTGTCTTTCCGGCGGCAGATTGGTATGAGCGCGAAGTGTATGACATGTATGGAGTGATATTTGACGGTCACCCCGATTTGCGCCGTATGCTCACTGATTATGGCTTTCAAGGTCATCCACTGCGTAAAGACTTCCCGACATCGGGCTATGTCGAAGTGCGCTATGATGATGAGCAGAAGCGGGTAGTTTATGAGCCTGTAAAGCTTGTTCAGGAATTCCGGAATTTTGATTTTCTCTCGCCATGGGAAGGCACGGATTATGTGTTGCCTGGTGACGAAAAGGCGAAGTCATGAACGAGCATCAACTTAGGAATTTTACACTTAATTTTGGACCTCAGCATCCAGCAGCGCATGGTGTGTTGCGTCTTGTTTTGGAACTTGATGGCGAAGTGGTTGAGCGCGTCGATCCACATATCGGATTGCTTCATCGCGGTACCGAGAAGCTGATTGAATCGAAGACCTATTTGCAAGCGGTGCCTTATTTTGATCGGCTCGATTATTGCGCGCCGATGAATCAAGAACATGCTTATGCCTTGGCTGTTGAAAAATTACTGGGCATCACGGTGCCGCGCCGTGGTCAATTGATCCGCGTTCTTTATTCAGAAATTGGTCGTCTTCTTTCGCATATGTTGAATGTAACGACGCAGGCGATGGATGTTGGCGCTTTGACTCCACCGCTTTGGGGCTTTGAAGAACGCGAAAAGCTTATGATGTTTTATGAGCGGGCGTCGGGTTCACGCATGCATGCAGCCTATGTGCGTCCGGGTGGTGTTAATCAGGATCTTCCCGACGATCTTATCGATGATATTGAAGCATTCTGCGATCCGTTTTTAAAGATCTGCGACGATCTGGAAGGACTCTTGACCGACAACCGCATCTTTAAACAACGCAATGTCGATATCGGTGTTGTTTCGCTTGATGATGCCTGGGCGCTTGGTTTTTCAGGCGTGATGGTTCGTGGATCAGGCGCTGCTTGGGATTTGAGAAAATCGCAGCCTTATGAATGCTACCCGGAAATGGATTTCGATATTCCCGTCGGCAAGAATGGCGATTGCTATGATCGTTATTGCATCCGCATGGAAGAGATGCGCCAGTCGATCAAAATCATGAAGCAATGTATCCGTGAGCTTCGTAAACCTGAAGGCATGGGCGCTGTTTCATTAATCGATGGAAAAATCGTGCCCCCCAAACGCGCAGAGATGAAGCGTTCGATGGAAGCGCTCATTCATCACTTCAAGCTTTATACCGAAGGCTATAAGGTTCCTGCCGGTGAAGTCTATGCCGCTGTTGAAGCACCGAAAGGTGAATTTGGCGTCTATCTTGTCGCTGATGGTACAAACAAACCCTATCGCTGCCGCATCAAAGCGCCGGGCTTTGCGCATTTGCAGGCGATGGATTTCCTGTGCAGTGGTCACATGTTGGCCGACGTTTCTGCAATCCTTGGTTCACTCGACATTGTGTTCGGCGAGGTGGATCGGTAATGGCTTCTTCTTCAATCCAAGGTGAGTGCCTATGAGTGTCCGTCGCCTCGCGCCTGATGCGATCCAACCGCAGTCTTTCTCTTTTACGCCGGAGAATAGAGCGTGGGCTGGTACGGTGATTGCGAAATATCCGGAAGCGCGCAAAGTCTCCGCTGTCATTCCGCTTTTATGGCGTGCGCAAGAACAGCATGAATATTGGTTGCCGAAAGCGGCGATTGAATATGTGGCCGAGCTTCTGGGTATGGCGAAAATTCGTGTGCTTGAAGTAGCGACCTTTTATTCGATGTTTAACCTCGCACCGGTTGGACATCATTTCGTGCAAGTGTGCGGAACAACTCCCTGCCGTTTGAATGGCGCTGAAAAAATCATTGACGCGTGCAAGAGCCGCTTTGGTGAAGAGCGGCACGTATCGGCTGACGGAAAATTCTCGTGGCTTGAAGTTGAGTGCCTTGGGGCATGCTGCAATGCGCCGATGGTGCAGATCAATAATGATTATTATGAAGATCTCACCGTTGAGAGCTTTAACACGCTGCTCGATGATTTGGCGGCAGGCCGCCCTGTTAAAAAGGGTCCGCAGAAAGAGCGCCGCAATTCCGAAGCGCTTGGCGGAGCGAAGACATTACAAGATCCGTCGCTTTACGACGGTTCCGTTGTGGGCTCGTGGAAAGCCCGCTTCGATGCAGAAGAAGCAAAACGTGCAGAAGCTGCAAAGGCTGCCGCTGCAGAAGCCGCGAAAGGATAAGAGATCATGCTCGCGGATAAGGATCGCATCTTTACCAATCTCTACGGCTATCACGGCGCTGATCTTCCGTCCGCGTTGAAGCGCGGTAATTGGGACGGCACGAAGATTTTTATTGATAAAGGTCGTGACTGGATCATCAACGAGATGAAGGCTTCGGGCCTTCGCGGTCGGGGTGGTGCAGGATTCCCCACGGGTATGAAATGGTCCTTCATGCCGAAACAATCTGATGGTCGGCCGCATTATCTTGTTGTGAATGCGGATGAGTCAGAACCTGGCACCTGCAAAGACCGCGAGATCATGCGCAATGATCCGCATCTACTTGTTGAAGGGTGCTTGCTCGCGTCTTTCGCCATGGGTGCGCATGTCTGCTACATCTATGTGCGCGGCGAATATATTGTGGAACGCGAAGCGCTGCAGCGTGCTGTTGACGAAGCTTACGACAAGAAGCTCATCGGCAAAGACAATGTGCATGGCTGGCCCTTCGATCTTTACGTGCATCACGGCGCAGGCGCCTATATCTGCGGCGAAGAAACCGCATTGCTTGAAAGCTTGGAAGGCAAAAAGGGTCAACCACGTTTGAAGCCGCCATTCCCGGCGAATATTGGTCTTTATGGCTGCCCGACCACCGTGAACAATGTGGAATCGATTGCGGTTGCGGGTACAATTTTGCGTCGTGGCGCTGGTTGGTTTTCCTCAATCGGCAATCCGAGCAATGTCGGCACGAAACTTTTCTGCGTGTCCGGTCATGTGAACACGCCGTGCAATGTCGAAGAAGCGATGAGTATCACATTCCGTGAACTCATTGATCGTCATTGTGGCGGTATTCGTGGTGGGTGGCATAATCTGAAGGCCGTTATTCCGGGTGGTTCGTCTGTGCGCATGGTTCCCGCACATCAGATCATCGATACGCCGATGGATTTTGATTCACTCTCGAAGCTCCGCTCGGGTCTTGGCACGGCGGCAGTGATCGTGATGGACAAATCAACCGATGTCATTCGTGCAATTGCGCGTCTCTCCGCTTTCTACAAACATGAGAGCTGTGGCCAATGCACGCCTTGCCGTGAAGGCACAGGCTGGATGTGGCGCGTCATGAACCGGATGGCGGAGGGCCGTGCGCAGAAAAAAGAAATCGACATGCTTCTTGAAGTCACGAAGCAAGTTGAAGGTCATACGATTTGCGCTTTGGGTGATGCGGCGGCGTGGCCCATTCAAGGTTTGATTGCGCATTTCCGCCACGAAATTGAAGAGCGGATCGATCAATATTCCGCCAATCCGCATAGTGAACCTGTGCGGATGTTCGCGGCGGAGTAAGAGGGCGTCATGAGCAAGATCATCATCGACGGCAAAGAGATCGACGTACCGGCGGACTACACGGTTCTTCAAGCTTGTGAAGAAGCGGGCGCGGAAGTGCCGCGCTTCTGTTTCCATGAGCGGCTTTCGATCGCTGGCAATTGCCGCATGTGCTTGGTGGAAGTGAAAGGCGGTCCGCCGAAGCCGCAAGCCTCTTGCGCATTGAATGTGCGCGATTTGCGCCCGGGCCCGAATGGTGAGCCGCCGGTTGTTTTCACAACGTCGCCCATGGTGAAAAAGGCGCGCGAAGGCGTGATGGAATTCTTGCTTATCAACCATCCGCTTGATTGCCCGATTTGCGATCAGGGCGGTGAATGTGACTTGCAAGACCAAGCGATGGCTTACGGCGTTGATACGTCGCGTTATGATGAAAATAAGCGCGCGGTTGAAGACAAACATATCGGCCCGCTCGTCAAAACCACGATGACGCGTTGCATTCAATGTACGCGCTGCGTTCGCTTTTCGACAGAGGTCGCAGGCGTGACCGATCTCGGTCTCATTGGACGTGGCGAAGATGTCGAGATCACGTCTTATCTTGAAGCCGCGATGACGAGTGAGTTGCAAGGCAATATCATTGATCTTTGCCCCGTTGGTGCGCTCACTTCAAAGCCCTATGAATTTAAAGCGCGGCCTTGGGAGCTGACAAAAACTGAATCCATCGATGTGATGGATGCGGTGGGTTCCGCGATCCGTATTGATAGCCGCGCCAATGAAGTCATGCGCATCATGCCGCGCTTGAATGAAAGCGTGAATGAAGAATGGCTCTCGGATAAAGGCCGTTTCATTTTCGACGGTTTGAAAACACAACGTCTTGATCGTCCTTATCTGCGCGTCAATGGTAAGCTCACGCCTGTGTCATGGGCGGAGGCTTTTGTAGCGATCGCCGCGAAAGTGAAAGCAACGAGCCCGCAAAAAATCGGTGCGCTTGCGGGTCAGTTGGCAAGTGTTGAAGATATGTTTGCGTTGAAAGCGTTGATGAATGCGCTTGGTTCGCAAAATATTGATGTGCGCTATCCGGCTTCGCCGCTTCATCCAAAACATGGTCGCGCCTCTTATCTTTTCAACTCGACCATTGCGGGCATTGAAGACGCTGATGCGATTTTGATCATCGGGTCTAATCCACGCCATGAAGCCCCGGTTCTCAATGCGCGCATTCGCAAGCGCTATTTGAAGGGGGGTTTGTCGGTGGCGCTTGTTGGCGAGAACGCTGATCTCACTTATCCCTATGCTTATGAAGGCGCAGGGCCTGAAAGTCTTGAAGCTGCTGCAGCAAAACTTTTTGCAGGCAAAAAAAAGCCAATGATCATTTTAGGCCAAGGCGCGTTAAACCGTGCTGATGGCGCTGCTATTCTTGCGCTTGCGGCAAAACTTGCGAAAGCGCATGGCGCGCTTTCGCCTGAGTGGAATGGTTTTAACATTCTTCATACAGAGGCGTCTCTCGTTGGTGCGCTTGATATCGGCTTTGTGCCGGGTGAGGGCGGGCTCGATACCGAGTGCATGATCAGAGCCGGTGCGCTTGATATTCTTTATCTCTTGGGTGTTGATGAAATCGAAGCACCTCAGGGTACCTTTGTGATCTATCAAGGCACACATGGCGATCGCGGCGCTCATCGTGCCGATGTGATTTTGCCTGGTGCCACTTATACTGAGAAATCGGGTCTTTATGTGAACACGGAAGGTCGTGTGCAATTGGCCAATCGTGCGATCTTCCCGCCAGGTGAGGCGCGTGAGGATTGGGCAGTCATTCGCGGCTTGGCTGAAAAGGTTGGTGTGTTTTTGTCTTTCGACTCTCTTAGTTCGTTGCGTAAAACGCTTTATGCGGCACACCCGCATTTCGTTGTTTTGGGTGCGGTTGAAAATGCATCGTCGTCGTCAGTTGAAGCCTTAGCT
>VGCJ01000088.1 GCA_016870035.1 Alphaproteobacteria bacterium | reverse complement strand
CCCGTCACGAGCCATTTGCCTGGCCTTACGGTCACGAATGTTACGCCATCTTTTGATGCAGACTTGTTGGCGGCGGGCAGAGCGATGTCGAAGCTTGTCACAATAATAGTCGCAAGCGCTTCTTTCTGTCCCTTGAACGCGGTGAGCTCTGCAAGCGCGCATGCGGTGACTTCGCGCAGAGTGACGCCGGTTTTGCCTTCTGCGCCATGATGACCCGCGTGAAGGAAAGGAGCGAGCGCGGAACGGGGAGCGAGATTAGCCACGGATACGCACTCCTTCAGGATCGAAGAAAACAGGATCACAAATTTCGACTTCGAATTCCGTGCCACGTACGAAATCGACAGCGCGGATCGTCTCGCCAATGCGTTCGCGTCCGCGCTTCACAATGCCGAGACCAATCCAGCTCTTCAGCATCGGCGAATAGGCGACCGACATCATATGACCGAGATCATTCTCGAGTGACGGCTTCGCACCCTTGTCGAGGAAATGCGCGCCGCCGGTGAGTTTTGATTTCGGATTTTTGGGCTTCAAGCCGACAAGGATCGGACGATCCGGCGCGAGCATAGCCGGGCGTTCCGACATATGCTTGCCGATGCAGTCTTTTTTCTGCGAGACTATTTTGATGAGGCCGAGATCACGCGGTGTGGTCTGGCCGTTCAATTCGCTGCCTGCGACATGGCCCTTCTCGATGCGCATGGTCGAGAGTGCTTCAAGCCCGTAAGGCGTGATGCCGAATTCTTTGCCCGCATCCATGATCGCGCGGATCAGCGCATCGCCGTAACGATTTGACACGCCGATTTCATAGGCCATTTCGCCCGAGAACGAGATGCGGAAGAGCCGCGCCGGAATCCCGTTGCAAATTGTGATCGCGCCGCACGCCATGTAAGGGAAGGCCTCATTCGAAATGCCATGCTGCGGATCGACGAGCTTTATGAGCACGTCTCGCGAATGCGGCCCCGCAATCGAATATTGCGCCCATTGTTCGGTGACCGATGTGAACGCAATATCAAGCTCCGGCCAAAGCACCTGATGGCAAAATTCGAGATGCGCCATCACCTTGCCGGCACCGGCTGTGGTTGTCGTCATCAGCCAGTGATTGTCACTTAAGCGCGACGTCGTTCCATCATCTTGCACAAAGCCGTCTTCGCGCATCATCAGACCGTAACGCACTTTGCCGACAGGAAGCGTCGAGAATGTGCCGGTATAGACGCGATCCAAAAATGTGCCGACGTCCTTGCCTTGCAGATTGATCTTGCCGAGCGTCGACACATCACACACGCCGACTTTTGAGCGTGTGATCTCAACTTCGCGGATCATCGCATCAAGCCAGCTTTCATTTTTCGTTTTCGGAAAATATTGCGCGCGGAGCCAGAGGCCCGTTTCCATAAAGACCGCGCCTTGCTCTTCTGCCCATTGATGTGAGGGTGTGAGGCGTGTCGGGCGGAAACCTTTATGCACATGATGGCCTGCAAGCGCACCAAGCGCGACAGGCGTATAGGGAGGACGGAAAATCGTCGTGCCGACTTCCGCCATTTTGCGGCCCGAGGCCTCACCCAAAATCGCGAGACCGGAGATATTCGCCGTCTTGCCTTGGTCGGTTGCCATGCCGAGCGTCGTATACCGCTTCATATGTTCGACCGAGCGGAAGCCTTCGCGGTTTGCGAGTTCGATATCGGTATCCGTGACATCGTGCTGGAAATCGACGAAGCATTTGCCCTTGCTCGTTTTCACACGCCAGAGCGGCGTATGCGCGAGACTTTCGGGATCAGTATCCGGCGTTGTAATTCCAGACGCTTTGAAACCGAGTTCATCGACGATGGACGCGCCGAGACGCAAACCATCGGCGAGCGTTTCTTTCAAGCCGAAGTGACCTTGTGCGGCACCCGCGACACTCAATCCTGCGGGCACATTGCCCGGCAAGAACGCGTTTGTCTTGTCATCCCAGACTGGACGGCCGCCAAGATGGCAGGTGAGATGCACGGCAGGGTTCCAGCCATTCGACATGGCAACGCCGTCGCAATCGAGAATGCGGATTGCGCCGTCCTTCAATTCGATTTCCACACCTTGCACTTGTTTGTTGCCAAGCACGCGCAGAATACGCGCGCCCTTGAAATGCGGAATGTCATTTGGAGCAGAGATCGTCGCATCCGCACGTGTATCAATGATCGCCTGCACGGATGCGCCTGCTGCGATGAGATCATGCGCGGTTGCGTAGCCTTCATCGCTCGATGTGAAGATGGCGACGCGTTTTGTAGGCACGACAGCATAGCGGTTGATATAAGAGCGCATCGCCAAGCCAAGCATCACACCCGGCCGATCATTGTTACCAAACACATGCGGCCGCTCGATTGCGCCTGCAGCGAGCACTGCGCGTTTCGCGTAAATGCGATAGGCGCGTTGGCGTGGTTCATGCGCGGGCGGTGTGGCGACATGATCATTCACACGCTCAAGCGCGCCATAAACGCCATGATCATAGATGCCGAAAATCGTCGTGCGCGGCATGATGCGCACATTCGGAAGGGATGCGAGTTCCGCTTCCGTCGCCTTCACCCAATCAGGCCCCGATTGATTGCCGATGATGCGTCTATCAGAAAGCAAACGCCCGCCGAGCATCGGGCCTTCATCAGCAAGGATTACACGCGCGCCGGAGCGGCCGGCAGCTAATGCCGCAGCAAGCCCTGCAGGACCCGCACCGATCACGAGCAGATCGCAATGCGCGAAGGCTTTCTCATATGTATCAGGATCATCACCGACGGGCGGTTTGCCAAGTCCTGCCGCGCGGCGAATGAGAGGCTCGTAAACCTTCTCCCAAAACGCCGTAGGCCACATGAAGGTTTTGTAGTAGAAGCCCGCTGCAAAAAATGGCGAGAGCAGAGAGTTGACTGCGCCAAAATCGAAATAGAGCGACGGCCAGCGGTTCTGACTTTGCGCGATCAAGCCATCATAAAGCTCGGCGGTTGTTGCGCGCACATTCGGTTCGCGTCGTGCGCCTTGGCGTAATTCGACAAGCGCGTTCGGCTCTTCCGATCCGGCGGTGAGAATGCCGCGCGGGCGATGATATTTGAAGGAGCGCGCGACAAGCTGCACATCATTGGCGAGCAAAGCAGACGCAAGCGTATCGCCTGCAAAGCCTTGATAGGTTTTGCCGTCGAACTTGAATGAGAGTGGTTTCGCGCGATCAATCAGACCGCCGGATGAAAGACGATGGAGCTGGCTCATTGTGCGGCCTCCTTCACCTGAGGAGACGCAAATTCCGAACCCGTAATTTCATGCGTCAGCGTATTGCGTGTCACAACAATCCAAGAGCGGCAGCCATTGGCATGCAACCATAATTCTTGTGTCACACCCGCTTTATTGTCGCGAATATGCACATAATCATGAAACTGCATTTGCGCGTCAGGCGCATTCGGATCGGGCCGTTTTAAGCCGGCTTGGCCGAGGAATGAAAATTCCTGAGAGTCGCGTGGGCCGCAGAACGGGCAGGGGATACGCATGATGTCCGTTCCTTTAGTGAAGGTTTGGTTGCGCGCCGGTACCGGCTTCGTCTATGACGTAACCGGTTTCGAAACGATTGAGTTTCAATGCTGTCGCGACAGGGTGTGACTCACCTGTGGCAAGCAGATGCGCGAAGCAATAACCCGATGCCGGTGTGGCCTTGAAGCCGCCATAGCACCAGCCGCAATTGATATAGAGCCCGTCAATTCCGGTCTTATCGATGATCGGCGAACCATCCATCGACATATCCATAATGCCGCCCCAGTGACGCAAGAGTTTCACGCGACTGATCGATGGCATGATCGCCATGGCTTCTTCGATTGTATCTTCAACGCCGGGCAAATTGCCGCGTGCGGCATAGGATGTGTAGTAATCAAGCGACGCGCCGAAGACGAGCCCGCCTTTGTCCGACTGGCTGATATAAAAATGTCCCGCTCCGAATGTAACAACGCACGGGATCAGCGGCTTGATTGCTTCCGACACAAATGCTTGCAGCACATAGGATTCGATCGGCAGGCGAAGGCCAGCCGTTTCAGCAATACGTGTCGTGTTGCCTGCAGCAACGATCCCGACTTTCTTAGCCTTGATAAAACCACGTGATGTTTCAACGCCGGTCACCTTGCCGTTCTCGACGCGGATCTGCTTCGCTTCCGTGTTTTGCAGAATATCGACGCCGCGCGAATCTGCGCCTCGTGCAAAGCCCCACGCCACCGCATCATGTCGCGCTGTGCCGCCGCGCCATTGCATCAAGCCGCCATGTATCGGGAAGCGCGCATTATCAAAATCGAGGAACGGTACGACGTCGCGCACCTGTTCGCGATTGAGCAAGTCTGCACGAACGCCATGCATCATCATCGCATTGCCGCGCCGTGCGTAATCATCGCGCTGGCTGTCGGAGTGATAGAGGTTCAACACGCCGCGTTGCGACATCATCGCATTGTAATTGAAATCCTGCTCAAGCCCTTCCCAGAGTTTCAGTGAATGCTCATAGAAGGGGATATTTCCGGGCTCCTGATAATTCGAGCGCACAATCGTCGTGTTGCGCCCGACAGATCCTGAGCCGAGATAGTTTTTCTCGATGACAGCGATATTCGTGTAGCCGTGGTTCTTGGCGAGGTAATAGGCGGTCGAAAGACCATGCCCGCCGCCGCCGATGATGAGGATCTCATATTCGGCTTTGGGGTCGGGATAACGCCAGACGGGTTTCCAGTCCTTCTGGCCCTTGAAGGCCTGCGAGATGATGCTGAAGACGGAATAATGCATGGATAACCCTATCACCCTTTTGGTTTCGACCCGTTGGGCCGTGACTAGGGTTGCATTTTCGTGAAAGGCGCGCGCTCTTCAAGGGGGCAGGCCGAAGCAATTTTGGCGGTCCCCATCGGTTTTTGACATTTGGGCGGCTTTTTCGCGCATCCGGAAGCGCTTTGTCCCCGTAAAACGACGCGTAACATGATTGCAAGTCGGGCGGCTTTGAGTAGAAGCGGGTTCGATTAGTGTTTTTAGGAGTTGCCGCAAATGGCCCAGATTACGTTCGCCGAACTGACCGTGCGCGATATTCTGACGCTTGCGATTTCCAGTGAAGAGGAAGATTCGCGCATCTATCAGGATTTTGCTGATCAGCTGCGTGAACGTTATCCGCACTCCGCAAAAGTTTTTGATGCGATGGCCGAGGAAGAGCGCAGCCATCGCGACATGCTCTATGGCATGTATAAATCCCGCTTCGGTGATCATTTGTCGCCGATCCGTCGTGAGGATGTGAAGGGCTTTTTGAAGCGCCGCGCCGTGTGGCTCGTGAAGAATCTTGGTGTTGATAAAATGCGCCAAGATGCCAAGATCATGGAAATGCAAGCGGCAAACTTTTACGAGAAGGCTGCCGATCGCGTGCTTGATGTGGATGTGCGCGCGATGCTTCTCAATCTCGCCGAGATCGAACGCAATCATGAAAAGAAAGCGGGCGAATTGATTGAAGCTTCAGGGCAGGGCGAAGCGGCTGATGAAGAAGCAGCAACAAAAAAGCGCATGTTCGTGTTGCAATATGTTCAGCCTGGTCTTGCCGGATTGATGGATGGATCTGTCTCAACGCTCGCACCACTTTTTGCAGCCGCATTCGCCACGCATAACAACTGGTCAACTTTTCTTGTTGGTCTTGCGGCGTCCATCGGCGCGGGTATTTCCATGGGATTTGCCGAAGCGCTCTCGGATGACGGCTCACTGACCGGTCGCGGGTCGCCATGGTTGCGCGGCGGGATTTGCGGCGTGATGACGACGATTGGCGGTATCGGTCACACGATCCCCTATCTCGTTCCCGATTCGCTCCCCAACGCCTTTTTCATCGCCACAGCCATTGCTACGGTCATTGTGTTGATCGAGCTTTGGGCGGTTGCCTGGATTCGCGCGAAATATATGGATACGCCCTTTTTGCAGGCCGCTTTTCAGGTCGTTGCTGGGGGTGTACTTGTCTTTCTGGCGGGGATCTTCATCGGAAGTGCTTGACGCGGTGATCTGTCACGGGCACTGAAACATCCATGTTCCGGCTCGTCCATTTGTCGGACGTGCACTTGGGGCCTTTGCCGCAGCCGCGCGTTCGCGACCTCATCGGTAAGCGATTTTTCGGCTATGTGAATTGGGTCGGAAAGCGGCGCGCCTTGCATGACATGGGTGTGCTCCAACGCATCATTTACGACATCAAAGCCCAATCGCCTGATCACATCGCTTGCGCGGGCGATCTTTTGAATATCGCATTGCCAGACGAATTTGTTGCCGCCACGCGTTTCATGGAAGGTCTTGGTGATCCCACGCGCGTCAGCCTCGTACCGGGCAATCATGATGCCTATGTCGGCTCATCACCGGCGAATATTGAAAAATATTGGAGTCGGTGGATGACAACCGACTCCGGTCGCTTTGAAGGCTTCCCCTATATTCGTTTGATGGGCCCTTTGGCTCTTGTAGGGTTGAATTCGGGTGTGCCGACATCACCTTTCATGGCGACTGGATGGATGGGTGAAAAGCAGCGCAAAGATTTTGAGAAAGCCATGGCGTTTCTAAAAAATCAGGGTCTTGCGCGTGTGGTGATGATTCATCATCCACCCTATCAAGGCGGCGCTACTTTTGGACGAACACTCACTGATGCATCACGCTTTGAAAAGATTATCAGCGAGACGGGTGCAGAACTCATTTTGCATGGTCATAATCACGTATCTTCACTCGCTTATATAAAAGGGCCTGAAGGTCGTGTGCCGGTAATCGGCGCGCCTTCTGCATCAGCGGCGCGCGGAAGTGCTACGCATCGCGCTGGCTATCATATTTTTGATTTTGATCGCACCGAGACGGGTATCAAAATAACGGGGCAGACGCGCGGTCTTCTGGAGTCAGGTGAGATCGGTGCTGTCGGTACAATCACATTCAAGCCATAAAATGCGGTGATCGTTCTAGTCGATCACGACTGATTTATCGCGCGCCGAGATATTCAGTCAGAAGTTTGATGTGAGGGACGACAATATTGTCCCAATTTAAATAGGCGTATAGGCCGATGATGCCGAGCGCGAGACCAATTAGAAATGATCCGAAGGATGAGCCGCGTTCTGTTCGCACAATCTCGGTGACAACCGGCATCGCGGTGATTGAGTCCTGATGAACTTCAAGCTCAAGAGGTTTGCGTTCCTCAGGCAGTGATTCAAATGATAGAGCCGATGCAATCGCGCGCTCACGTTCAACAAGTCGACGGCCGAGATAATTCGTGACGGCGTTCGCCATCACCTGAACATCATCGCTCTCGCCCAAAAGCTTACGACCATCAGGCGTGTACATCAAAAAGCGGAAGCTGCGCCGGTCGCGGCTCATTTCAACAAAAGCAATCATATCGACATAAAAACGCGGACGATCTCCGGGTACGAGCCCATGATCAAAAAGATCCGCGTCGCGCGGCAAAGCATGAAGAACGGGAGTTAACGCATCGCGCAAGGCTTCAAGCTTTGATTGCTCCGCCGTGCGCAAATCATGGACAGCATTCGAACGTTCGGCGACTTCGAGGCGCGCCCGGCGCACCGCGTCCGTCAAGGAGATCTCACCTTCGTGCTGATCAGGAGTCTTGTCTATGGACATGGATGTCCCTGTATTTCCAATAAAACTGGCGCAAACTACGCCAAACGGAAGGATCGGGTCAAAGATTTCAGAAACGCAATCAGGGGATTTCAGGGGATGACGCGATGATTTGCCGCAAAATCATGCGGTGAGGCTGTTTTTCTCTTGGCCCGCTCTTGGCAAATGCCTAAATACCCGAAGTTCTCCTCAAGCCCAGTGATCTTATCCCATGACCTCACTTGCCACGCTCCTTGCTTCTGGTAAACCCCTCGTCGCCGACGGCGCAACAGGGACCAATCTTTTCGAAATGGGTCTTGTCGCGGGGGAAGCGCCGGAGATCTGGAATATTGATGAGCCTGACCGTATCAAGGCGCTGCATCAGGGCTTTGTCGATGCCGGGGCGGATATCATTCTCACAAACAGCTTTGGCGGCAATCGTCGTCGCTTGATGCTGCATAATATGCAGGACCGCGCGCGCGAGATTAACAAGCTTGCCGCTTCCCATGCGCGCTCTGTGGCTGACAAAGCTGGTCGTCCGGTTGTTGTCGCCGGTTCCGTTGGTCCGACAGGTGATCTTTTCGCGCCGCTTGGCCCTTTGACGGAAGAAGAAGCGGTTGAAGTCTTCGTCGACCAGATGCTCGGTCTCAAAGAGGGCGGGGCCGATGTTGCATGGATTGAAACCATGTCTTCGATTGAAGAAATTCGCGCCGCCGCGCATGCCGCGATCAAAGTTGGTTTGCTCTACACCTTCACAGCGAGCTTTGACACTGCCGGTCGCACGATGATGGGCATCACGCCTGAAGGTTTGGTTGAATTTGCATCGACGCTTGATCCGAAGCCTTTGGCGATTGGTGCCAATTGCGGTGTCGGTGCATCAGATCTCGTAATGAGCATTCTCGGCATGACAGCGAAAGAAGCCGGAATTCCAATCATCGCGAAAGCTAATGCCGGCATTCCGCATTTCGTTGGCGATGTCATCCATTATTCCGGCACGCCGGAGCTGATGAGCGATTATGCGTGCCTCGCGGTTGATTCAGGTGCGGCGATCATTGGCGGCTGCTGTGGCACAAGCTTCAAACATTTGGCCTCTATCAGCAAAGCGGTGCATTCACATGCAAAAGCCGCGCGCCCTGATGAAGCGAGTGTGATTGAAAAACTCGGCCCTCTGCAAGCTCCACCTTCCAAAAATGACGGCGGCGGCGAGCGTCGCGGACGCAGACGGCATTGAACTTAAAAATTCAAAACGGGGAGGATCGCATTATTCGCCTTTGTCCTGTGACAGTGG
>VGCJ01000087.1 GCA_016870035.1 Alphaproteobacteria bacterium | reverse complement strand
CACCATCGGCCGGCAACCGATCGGGATCATAAACATCCGTCGTCTTAATCCATGACAGAAAATTACTTTGAGTGGTTTGCATTTCGTCGCGTAAACGACCAGCCGAGAATGAATTATTGCCGATAAAATCAATAGTCTTCACGCCCGTTTTCGAACCCTCATCAACCTTATAAACGACGTCGATCTTTCCATTTTCCAGCGGAACAATGCGAGGCGTGACCTCAACATTTGAGCGACCGACGCGCGCATAGATCTCCTTGATGCGCACGACATCGGCATCAAGAGCAACCTGGCTAAACGCGCCGCGCGGCTTCAGCTGTAATTCGCCCTCGAACATTTCGCTCTTCAAGCGCTTGGTGCCTTCAAAAGCAACGCGATTGATGATGTTATTTTCCGTAACAGTGACGATGATCTGGTCGCCCTTTTTGACGATCTCAACACTTTGGAACAGACCCGTAGCCAAAAGGTCCTTCTTGGCCGCATTAAGGGGCTGGCCCGTCACGTAGGATTGGATTGTCGTCTTGTCGACGCGGACATTGCCTTCAACCACGATTGTTTCGGCGTGAGCTATCGTAAGTCCGGCGAGCGAAAGAAAGCCGATCAGCGCCACGTGGCGACCAACCGAACGAAGCGTCGAGATCATCACGTAAAACAGTCTCATTCTGGTCCAATCCCAGTCAAAAAAGATCCTAAACACGCACAAGCGTGATCCTGATCCGTCTTCTTCCTTTTAGACGTTTTGCTCGCAACTGCAAACAGACCGACCATAGTTTTACCCCAGACATCCGCCAAATTTTCTCGATAGGCTTAGTCAAAGGTTAACGTTATCAATGTACTAACGGTCCAAGATCCAAAAACAAAGTGAACAATGTCAACGCGACAATAAAAGCGAGGCCGATCCGGAACGCCGTCTCAACGGTATTGGCGCCCAAAGGACGCCCACGCAACGCCTCGATCACATAAAGAACCAAATGCCCCCCATCGAGTAATGGGATAGGCAGCAGATTAAGAAAGCCGATAGATGCCGAAATCAAGCCGGCCATGCCAATCAAAGCCATAAATCCCAGTTTAGCTGCCTCTCCGGACATCTGCGCAATGCCGACCGGGCCCGACAATTGATCAGGTGGCGCGCGCCCGACCACAATGTTTTTGAGATAAGTGAGGCTTCCAGAGACGACGTTTACCGTCTCGACCACTCCAAACTGGATGGCGCCTGCCAAAGTCTCTTCTTTGAAAATCAGCGTCGTTTCGTCTCTCGTTGCAGAAATACCGAGAACACCAACGCGTTTCTTACCCACAAAAGAGTCACGCTCTTGCAATCGCGGAACGGCCTTCAGTTCCAAATTCGATCCCGCGCGTTCAATCATCACTGTCAGTGTTTCACCGGGGCGGATCGAAACAATCCGCTGCAAATCCGTAAAACTCTCAATGGTCTCGCCATCAACCAGAAGCAAGAGGTCGCCTGTCTGAAACCCTGCTTCTTCAGCCGCGCTTCCGGGCGCTACAGACGCAATTTTGGGCAACAAAATGTAGCGCCCTGACAAAAAGGCGCTCCCGGCAAAAATAACGACCGCAAGAAGTAGGCTCGCCACAGGTCCAGCGAGGACGATTAAGAACCGTTTCCACACAGGTTGAGCCGGAAAGCTTAAGGCTCTCTCCGAAGCAGACATTGCAGCCACCGTCTCGACATCAGGTGCGCTGGCGGCATTCAAGTCGCCAAGAAACCGTACATAGCCTCCTAACGGAAGAAGCGCGATCCGCCATCTTGTCCCGCTTCGATCCGTCCAGCCAACGATTTCCGGCCCAAATCCGATTGAGAACGCCTCGACCTTTACCCCGCACCAACTACCAACAAGAAAATGCCCAAGCTCATGAAAGAAGACGACGATCGTCAACACAAACAAGAACGGGATCACATAGGCTGAAAATCCGACTCCGATCATAACTGGAATTTCGGAGAGAGGCATAAACGGTCCTTGAATGAAGCCGGGAGGCAAGCCGGAACAGATTGCCTCTGCGAGGTGCGTGATCATTAAGGCGAAGATGCGGCAAGGACAATCTTGAAACCAGTAAAAACGATCAAAAACCAAAGAGATCCAGCATAATCACCGCAAAAAGTCCGGCAGAAACAAAGGAATCGAGGCGATCCATGATGCCACCATGGCCGGGAATGATATGTCCCGAATCCTTCGCGCCAAAATGGCGTTTCATTGCCGACTCGAAGAGGTCTCCAAGTTCAGAAACGAGCGAGGTCGCGAGTGTGAGCGCAAATAAAACCACACCACCGACAAAAACGGGGCCGACGACCATCCGATCAAGCAACACAAAGCCGGACGCCAAAAGCGTGCCGAAAAACAAGCCGCCGAAGAGGCCCGACCACGTCTTTTTCGGACTGACCGCTGGCCATAATTTCGGTCCACCAATCCGACGTCCGGTAAAGAACGCGCCAATGTCGGAAATCCAGACCACGAGGAAGAGCCAAAGCAAAGCCACTAAACCATCGGGCTCGCGTTCGCGGAGCCAGAGCGGTGCAAGGACGACAATCGCAGAATAAAGCGGACCCGCAGCGGTCCAAAGTGAAGGTCCCCCTCGAAATCTCGCAAATACGCCAAGCACGACCGAACCAATAGCGGCGGGAATGATCATCAAATAAGAATCAAATCCAAAAAACTGATTAGAGAAGGCAGAAAGAATGAGGCTCGCTGACCCAAAAATCCAAAAGGCTGTCAGCACATTCCTTGGAACACAAATGAGCCCTAACCATTCTCGCAATACAGCGATGGCCGCCACCAACCAAACGACAATCAAAACGAGACCGCCAAACCAAGCGCTTAAAAGAGCCAAGCCCGCTAAAGCCAGAGATGACAAAACTCTCGCCGCAAGCTCAGACGCTCCACGAACAGCCTTTCCGGCGTCTTCGAAGGTAGACCTCGGGCCAGGCTCGCTCACCGAACACCGCCGATCGCTGAACTTAATCCGCCAAATCGACGATCACGCGATTGATACTGAAGCAAGGCTTCAACGAGCGCCTCGCGCCCAAAATCCGGCCAGTGACCAGCCGTGAAAACAAATTCAGAATAAGAAGCCTGCCACAAAAGGAAGTTCGAAAGACGTTGTTCTCCAGATGTCCGAATAACGAGTTCTGGATCAGGAATTCCATCTGTATTTAAATAAGATGCAAAACGTTTTTCATCTATTGCCTGAGGATTTAATTGCCCCGCTTTTACCGCTTCAGCAATCAAACGCGCCGCGTCAGTAATTTCACGACGAGCGCCATAGTTAAACGCAACTACAAAGGTCAGGCCTGTATTCGACTGCGTGAGATGCTCTGACTCATCAAGCAAAGCGACAATGTCTGGAGCTAGTCCTTCTTTCACACCGATCACACGAATGCGAATATTGCGCGAATGAAGCTCAGCAAGATCATTGCGAATAAACCTGCGCAACAATCCCATAAGATCACTGACTTCCGCCGCCGGGCGCTTCCAATTCTCGGAAGAAAAACTATAGACGGTAAGATAGCGGATCCCAATCTCTTCGGCTGCACGAATGGTCCGACGAAGCGCCTCTACTCCAAGCCGATGACCTTCAAAACGCGGCAAACCACGTTGTGATGCCCAGCGACCATTGCCATCCATGATGATGGCCACATGTTTGGGAATGAGATTAGGTATCAAACTTGTCATGAATAACCGCGAGTAAAGGCCGGATATTGTTCCATGTCATTCTCAGACATTGTGGCCGAACAAGGATCGGCCTTTTAGACTTGCATGATTTCCTTTTCTTTAGCTGCCAAAATTTGATCAATTTCGCTTACCGATTGATCGGTCGCTTTTTGAACTTGTTCTGACTGCCGCGCCGCATCATCTTCGCTGAGCTTGCCATCTTTTTCGAGCTTTTTCAAAAGATCTAGGCCGTCGCGACGAATATGGCGAACAGCGACACGAGCCTCTTCAGCATATTTATGAGCTACTTTGACCATTTCCTTACGGCGCTGCTCATTGAGCTCGGGAATACGGATTCGGATGACTTGGCCTTCAGTCTGCGGGTTAAGGCCGAGGCTCGATTCACGGATCGCTTTATCAACCACAAGCGCCATGCTTTTGTCCCAAACTTGGACCGATAGCATTCGAGGTTCAGGCACCGTGACCGTTGCCACCTGATTGAGAGGCATCAGCGACCCATAGGCTTCAACCTGAATGGGGTCGAGAAGGCTCGCTGACGCACGACCGGTGCGCAACCCGCCTAGATCATGCTTATAGGACGCGATCGACGCCTGCATGCGGCGTTTAATGTCATTGAGATCGAAAGTGGCACTCATAGAACCGGTTTCCGTATTTCTGGATAAAGTGCGGCATACGCCCTCACGGGCAGGCATTCAAGACGGGAGATCGCTCACGGGGTAACAAGCGTCGATTTTGCCTCCCCGCGCAGGATTGCCGTAATCGCCCCTTCCCTATGGGCCGAGCCGACAAGAATGTTTAAGCGGTTTTCGCGGGCGAGCGCAAAAGCCGCCGTGTCCATAATTTTCAAATCACGCGCAATCGCTTCGTCATGGGTGAGTGTATCAAAACGCGTGGCGGTCGGGTCTTTGTTCGGATCGGTGGTATAAACGCCATCGACTTGCGTCGCTTTCAATACTGCGTCGCATTTCAATTCAACGGCACGAAGAACTGCTGCGGTATCAGTTGTGAAGAAGGGGCTACCCGTGCCGCCCGCAAGCACAACAATCCGCTTCTTCGAGATGAGATGCGACGCGAGCTGTCTTGCATAGGTTTCGCAAATTGTTGGAACCGCAACGGCTGAGAGCGTACGCGCAGAAGCGCCTTGCGCTTCAATCGCGCCTTCAAGCGCAATCGAATTCATGATCGTCGCGAGCATCCCCATAGAGTCTGCGGTCGCGCGATCGATCCAACCAGCAGCACCCACTTTCGCGCCGCGAATGATGTTACCGCCACCGATCACAACCGCGATCTCGAAACCCGAGTGGGAGGCCGCGGCGAGGTCACCGGCAAGACGGGAGAGAGTTGCTGGGTTGAGCCAATAGCCATCCGAGGCGATCAAAGCCTCGCCAGACAATTTCACGAGGACCCGTTTTATTTTCGCCATGAGCTGCACTCCCGATTCTCTTGGCCATCATAAAAAAAGCGGCGCCGAAGCGCCGCTTTTATCTTTGATTTCCTCAGGCTTTTACACCGGAGGCTGCCGCCACTTCGGCGGCGAAATCGCTTTCCTGTTTCTCGATCCCCTCGCCGAGCGCATAACGCACGAAGGCGGTCAATTCGACGGGTGCGCCGACCTTCCCGGCGGCGTCCTTGACGGCTTGGCCAACGGTCTTCGACGGATCGTGAATGTATGCTTGCTCGATCAAGCAGACTTCTTTGTAATAAGTCTTCAAACCGCTCTCGATAATCTTTTCAAGAACATTGGCCGGCTTGCCGGCATTCTTGTCTGCAAGAACGGCCTTCTCGCGTGCGACCGTTGCAGGGTCAAGACCAGACACATCAATCGCAAGCGGATTGGTCGCCGCAACATGCATGGCAATCTGGCGACCGAGTGCTGCAAGCTCATCGGCCTTGCCCGATGATTTCAAACCAACGAGAACGCCAATTTTTCCGAGTCCATCGGCAATAGATGTGTGAAGATACGCACCAACTACACCTTCAGACACTGTAACATCGGCGGCACGACGCAAGGTCATATTTTCACCGATTGTTGCAATCGCGTTCTGAATCGCTTCAGCAACTGTGCCACCTGCGGGATGAGAAGCAGCCGAAATTTTTTCTACATCGCTACACGCACTATGCGCAACAGTTGCGATAGAACGAACAAGCGCTTGGAACGCATCATTCCGTGCAACGAAGTCGGTCTCGGAATTCACTTCAACGAGAACGCCTTTCTTGCCGTCGACTTTCAAACCAATCAAACCTTCAGCCGCAACGCGACCTGATTTTTTGGCGGCTTTCGAAAGACCTTTTTTACGAAGCCAATCCACAGCCGCTTCGATATTGCCGTCATTGGCTTCCAAGGCGGCTTTACAATCCATCATACCCGAGCCAGAAGTTTCGCGCAGTTCCTTCACCATCGCAGCGGTAATCGCAGCCATCGGTCCGATCCTTTCACATTCATAAGGAAAGAACAGCAAAAATGTTTTCGCCGTTCTGCTGTCTCGATCCGCGCCCTCTAAAAGGAAGTGTCAACGGCCGAATATTAGGACGCGTCAATCAGATTGCGTGCAGACGCGATCCAGCTATCACGACCGATACGGCCATTGAGCTTCAAATCACGATCAAGTGATGCTGTATCAGCATCATTTAAAGCAGCCATCTGCCAGTAATGATACACACCCGCTTCATTGAGCTTTTGTTCAAGCTGCGGGCCGATGCCGGAAATCTTCTTCAAATCGTCCGGTGCGCCACGAGGAGCGGCCAAACGTTCGAAAGCTTCACCTGAATATGCAGGAGCTTCAACCGGAAGCGCCGCGACAACAGGCTTTTCCGAAGCGCCAATATCGACACCAACCGAACCCTGACCTCGCGAGATACCGTCAATCGCAGCACGCGCGATAAGATCGCAATAAAGCGCAATCGCACGACCCGCGTCATCATTGCCCGGGATCGGGAAAGTGATGCCATCCGGATCACAATTCGTATCGATAACTGCGGCAACCGGGATGTTGAGACGACGCGCCTCTTGAATAGCAAGCTGTTCTTTGTTCGTGTCGATCACGAAAATGAGGTCCGGCGTGCCGCCCATCTCGCGAATACCGCCAAGTGCGCGCTCGAGCTTTTCCTTCTCGCGCGACATCATGAGGCGTTCTTTTTTTGTAAGACCTTGAACACCGGCTGCGAGCATCTCGTCAATTTTGCGCAAACGCTGGATCGATCCCGAAATCGTCTTCCAGTTGGTGAGCATGCCACCGAGCCAACGCGAATTGACATAATACTGCGCCGAACGCTTCGCAGCATCGGCAACGAGTTCAGACGCCTGACGCTTTGTGCCAACAAACAGAATGCGTCCGCCATTCGCGACCGTGTCAGACACAGCCTGAAGCGCACGATGCAGCATCGGCACAGTCTGCGCGAGGTCGATGATGTGAATATTGTTGCGCGTGCCGAAGATGTATTGTTGCATCTTCGGATTCCAACGATGAGCCCGGTGACCGAAATGGGCACCGGCTTCAAGCAATTGGCGCATAGAAAAATCTGGCAAAGCCATTGTGTATACTCCGGTTATGTCCTCTGCGGGAGACGTGAACCACCCTTTGGACGGTCACCGGAAATGACCCGAAAGCCATAATTCCCGCATGTGTGATGGGGCGTCGTATAATGGTCCACCCCCCACTTGGCAAGGTCGAAACCGCTGATTTATGACGTAAAATCACGCCTGCTCAACGGAAAGCACCCCCGGCAAGGTGCGCAAAAGCTCAGCCACCTGCGGGGTGGCATGAAACCGCCCCGAAAGCTTCATCTCAACCTCGCGTACACCCCCTTCAACGGGAATTATGAGCGAGATTTCCCCGTCGCCTTTGGTTTTGAGCGCGTTAGCGACCTCAGGAATGGCCTTATCATCGCCAATCGTGATGCGAAGCGCTGACGGGAGTTTGGCCGCCGCCTTTTCAAGGGGTTCAGCCCCGTTGATACGAAGGCGGACATCCTCGCCCTCAACCTGCGCCTGAACCATCAGGATCACCGCCTGACCGGGCTCCAGAATATCCCGATAATGATTGAGGCCCTCTTGGAAAATGATCGCTTCGAAATGCCCCGTGCGGTCGGAAAGCGAGAGAATGCCCATTTTGCTGCCCGACTTAGTCCGGCGCTCAGTGCGGTCAAGAACGGTCGCAGCAATCCGCCCGGCAGGCGCGCCGGCGCGAGCGGCACGTGAGAGTTCCGTATAGGTTTGAAGCTTGAGCCGCTTCAAAATCGAAGCGTAATCATCAAGTGGATGGCCTGACAGGAAGAAGCCGATCGCATCATATTCGCGTTGCAACCGCTCGGAGGCGAGCCAAGGCTTATGCGGCGGAATGCGCAAAGATTCCTTCTCACCCATTAAGCCAAAGATATCACCCTGCCCCGCGCTCGCTTCATCTTGCGAACGATTGGCCAGTGCCAAGATCTGATCAACAGAAGCAAAGACGCGCGCGCGATCTTTTTCTAATTCATCAAGAGCGCCGGCAGCGATGAGGCTTTCGAGAGTCTTTTTGTTGACGAGGCGCGGATTGATGCGACGCGCGAGATCAGAGAGATCTTTGAAAGATTGTTTTCCACGCGCTGCAACGAGACTCTCAACCGCTTGTTGACCTACGCCTTTTATCGCCGCCAAGGCGTAGCGAATAGCCAATTGCCCATCACCATCCGCATGAACCTTGAAGGTCACGCCTGAACGATTGATCGATGGGGGATCAACGCGAAAACCCAAACGTTGTGCTTCGCGCCGAAATTCTGAAAGCTTATCTGTATTTGAAAGATCAAGCGTCATGGACGCTGCCAAAAACTCAACCGGATAATTGGCTTTCAAATAGGCGGTTTGATAGGCGACAAGCGCATAAGCAGCGGCGTGACTTTTGTTAAATCCATAGTCGGCAAATTTCGCGAGAAGATCGAAAATCTCATCCGCACTTTTTTCATCCAAGCTGCGTTCAACTGCCCCTGAAACAAAACGCTCGCGCTGCGCGTCCATTTCTTTCTTAATCTTCTTACCCATCGCGCGACGCAAGAGATCAGCTTCACCAAGCGAATAGCCGGAAAGAATCTGCGCGATCTGCATCACCTGTTCTTGATAGATGATGACGCCGTAAGTTTCCTTTAAAGAGACTTCGAGTTTTGGGTGAATATAATCCGGCCTTTCTTTACCGTTTTTGCGCGCATTATAAACGGGAATATTTGCCATTGGACCCGGGCGATAAAGCGCCACAAGCGCAATGATATCTTCAAAGCGATCCGCCCGCATATCC
>VGCJ01000086.1 GCA_016870035.1 Alphaproteobacteria bacterium | reverse complement strand
CCATCTTTTGTTCGGGCCAGAAAACGCGTCGAAGCTTGAATGATTGGGGTCATAACGGCCGATAGCGCCAACTGACAATGACGGATTAGGGCTGAAAAGAACAAGGCTAAGACTGTCATCTTGACCGATCAAATGATCAGACAGATTGGGACTCGCGACACTGATCGCCGGGAAATTGATAAAGCTGAAATGTTCGGACCCTGGAAAAGATGGTGTGACAATTGATTTGCCATTAACGGACACGAGCCAACCTAGATTGGGTCGTTCAGCAGCATTTGATTGAACGAGCAACACTCCTAGTAACACGATAGAAATTATCGCATATAAGGGGAGCAAACGTCGTAATCGGGTCGTCAAGAAAGCAAATGACATCCATCTATCTCTGGCCGCGGCTCCTGCCGCCGTGTTGGTCGATGTTTTAAGGTGTTGTTAAACCCAATGCAACCTCTCGCAACTGCGAAACGAGTAATAGAGTTACCGGCACGCCTAGCGCGTATCCTGATCCGCATTTATCAACTTACCATGTCTGCATTTATTGGCAGACATTGCAGACATTTACCAACATGTTCTCATTATATGGATGAGGTGATTTTCCGCTATGGATTGTGGCGAGGCGGCTGGGTCGGGCTCGCACGTTTATGCCGTTGCCACCCCTGGGGGACGTCTGGATTGGACCTTGTGCCGGATGAATTGCCACCCCAGGCGCACTGGTATAAACCGTGGCATTATGGCCGCTGGCGGGGCACGAATCCTGGCCCGGCCTATCGTTGCGATCCGATCGAAGCCGGTGATCGGACCTTGCATTAACGAATTCGGAAACCGGATTGGCTTACCTGCGTCGTTTGCAGGAGTGAGCAAGGAGTTGAACCGATGATTCATTTGACATTTCCCGATGGAGCGCGCCGCGCTTTTGAAGCGGGTGTGACAGGCGTCGAGATTGCCAAAGGCATTTCTCCCTCTCTTCTGAAGAGGACAGTGGCTATGGCGCTTGATGGCACCGTCACTGATCTTGCCGATCCAATTTCGAAGGATGCGAAGATCGAGTTCATCTCGCGGGACGATCCCCGCGCGCTCGAACTCATTCGCCATGATTGCGCCCATGTGCTCGCCGAAGCCGTGCAGTCTCTCTGGCCCGGAACGCAGGTGACCATCGGTCCCGTGATCGAGAACGGGTTTTATTACGACTTCTATCGGGACACGCCTTTCACGCCGGAGGACTTTCCCGCAATCGAAGCCGAGATGAAAAAGATCATCGCGCGCGACGCCCCTTTCACCAAGGAAGTCTGGTCGCGCGATGCGGTGCGCGATCTCTTCGAGAAGAAGGGCGAGGCGTTCAAGGTCGAGCTTGTGGATGCGATTCCGGCGGGCGAGGATTTGAAACTCTACCGGCAGGGCGAGTGGTTTGATCTGTGCCGTGGCCCTCATATGACCTCGACCGGCAAAATCGGCGACGCCTTCAAATTGATGAAAGTGGCAGGCGCTTATTGGCGCGGGGATTCCACACGTTCGATGCTGACGCGTATCTATGCGACGGCCTTTGCCACGAAAGAAGAGCTCGATACCTATCTCCATCAACTCGAAGAAGCCGAGAAGCGAGATCATCGCCGCTTGGGTCGCGAGATGGATCTTTTCCATTTCCAGGAAGAAGGGCCGGGAACGGTGTTCTGGCACAAGAAGGGCTGGACGCTTTTCCAAGGCCTCACAAATTATATGCGCCGTCGGTTGTCGCGCCTTGGCTATGATGAAGTGAATGCGCCGCAGCTTCTCGACAAATCGCTATGGGAAACATCAGGCCATTGGGGTTGGTATCAGGAAAATATGTTCGCGGTGAAAAGCGCGCATGCCTATATGAACCCTGAAGATAAGGAGGCCGAGCAACGCGTCTTTGCGTTGAAGCCGATGAATTGTCCCGGCCATGTGCAGATTTTCAAACATGGTTTGAAATCCTATCGCGATCTGCCTTTGCGCCTTGCGGAATTCGGTGCGGTTCATCGCTATGAACCTTCGGGCGCTTTGCATGGGTTGATGCGCGTTCGTGGATTTACTCAAGATGACGCGCATATTTTCTGCACCGATGAGCAGATGGCGTCCGAATGTCTCGCGATCAATGATTTGATTTTATCGACCTATAAGGATTTTGGTTTCGACAAGATTGTTGTGAAGCTTTCGACACGTCCGGAAAAACGTGTGGGCTCCGACGCGCTTTGGGATCGCGCCGAAATCGTGATGATGAAGGTGCTCGAGCAAATCAAAGAGCAATCAGGCGGCACGATTGAAACATCGATTAATCCAGGTGAGGGCGCGTTCTATGGGCCAAAATTCGAATATGTATTGCGTGATGCCATCGGACGTGACTGGCAATGCGGAACAACGCAAGTCGATTTCAATCTGCCTGAAAGGTTCGGCGCGTTTTATATCGCCGAAGACGGATCAAAGACTGTTCCCGTGATGATCCATCGTGCAATTTGTGGATCGATGGAACGATTCACCGGCATTCTAATTGAACATTTTGCAGGTAATTTCCCGCTTTGGCTTGCGCCCACACAAGTGGTTGTGGCGACCATCACCAATGATGGCGATGATTATGCGCGCGATGTTGCGATGCAATTGCAAAATGCAGGATTGCGCGTTGAGACGGATCTCAGAAACGAGAAGATCACCTATAAAGTGCGCGAACATTCGCTCGCAAAAATTCCGGTACTTCTCGTTGTGGGTCGTAAGGAAGCCGCTGACAAAGCGGTGTCCATTCGTCGTTTGGGGTCGCCCGATCAAAATGTTGTGAGCCTTACTGAAGCGGTGGCAACACTTTCGAAGGAAGCGGTGCCGCCAGATCAAAAGCGTCTCGCAGCTGAATAAAGCTTATTGAAAAATCAGCGGTCGAGGATTTCGATGTCCTGATCAAATCCCGACCGTACTTTGAATTCTTCGGTAAAGATTCGTCCGCCATTGCGCGCAATCAAAATATATTCGCCTTCGGCAAGGATGAGCGAGGGAAACGCGCCGACAAGATCGCGGATTGTGTCGCCCCCTGGCGTCAACACGCTAAAAGTTGTTCCTGCATAGGCATCGCCGCCAAGTTTATTGACGAGTTTTAACGTCACCGTTGCCGCGCGATGGCGCAAAGTGACATCAATGAGTTTGCCCGGTTCAACCTTGATGTCATAACTTGCTATCGCGTTCGTATCCCCATAGCGCGATACGATCCGATAGACACCAACCGGTAAGCGCACAACGACATTGGGTTTGATGTTATCAACGATCAGACGTCCTTCGGGATCGGTACCGACGGCGACATAGATTGAGAAACTCACGCGGTCAGCGGGAATTGGCGTATCGCTCAACGTTGCGGCCAATGTAAGAGCACCTGCGCTGATGATCACATCTTCGCGTAGGGGTTGAGCGCCGAGGACAACGCGTCGCGTCGTGCCTGAAAATCCATATGTGACATGGATGATATAGGCGCCTGGCTGCAGCTTCAGCGTTGGTGAGGCTTCAGAACTATCAGTAACAAAACGCGCGGGCGTCCCGTCGGTCGGATCGGCGTAAAGGCGCCAAACAAGGCCGCTCGTAATCGGTGTCTTTTCATCTTCAAGATGCGCCACCAAAGAGAGATCAGAGAGCGTGCTGCTTTCCTGCGCGCGCGCAATCGGCGCAAACGCGACGGCCGCCCCTAACAATAAAAAACCAAAAGCCAAACGCCATAACTTCATTGGCAAAGCTCTGCCCGAACCTGACCTTTAAAGTCAATCAAGGGACCGGGGCGGCTCGGATTAGAGAAAGTCCCACGTACGGGAGGGGTGATGTTTACGATTTATTCACCATAATTTTCTGATCTCAACTAAAGGTTTTAGCGGAGCGTTCAGCATGATCTCGCTTTTCACGAAACCGGCTGCTCCATCCGAAGGTGTCAAATCCCCCGATGGTGCTGTGATCGGAGCGATCAAAGAGGGGGTGCAGAAAAGTGGTGCTGACTTTTCCTATCTCGTGAAAACGGCCCGTCGTGAGTCGGCTCTTGATCCGAAAGCGCGCGCATCACGCTCTTCCGCTGCGGGGCTGTTCCAGTTTATTGAACAGACATGGCTTAGCACGTTGAAAGAAGTGGGACCGAAGCTTGGTCTTGGCCGCTTCAGCCAATCCGTTGTTGAAACAAAGCCGGGACATTTCGATGTACCGGATCCGCAAATGCGGATTGCGATTTTGGGATTACACTCGGATCCAAAAATATCGAGCCTGCTGGCGGGCGCGTTGACGCAAGCGAATGGTGAAGCGTTACAGCAAAATCTCGGACGAAAACCCAGCGCGAAAGATTTATATCTTGGGCATCTTTTAGGTGTGCAAGGCGCAACTGAAACCATTCGCCATTCGCAATCATAACCCGATGAACCTGCATCAGCGATTTTTTCCGATTCGGCGCGCGCGAATCCCTCGCTCTTTTTTGACGCCAAAGGACATGCGCGGACAATTGTTGAATTAAAGGCCTTTGTGGCCGAGCTTCATAAAAAAGCCGCAGCGACTAAAGAAGATTAATAATTTGATGATCCGTTTCCGCCCTTGGCTTTTGCCGATCCTGATAGACCTGCACTTTACAAATTATTTCGCAATATCGGACCGATTGAACTTCTTAATGGTATTCAGCCGCTGACCGAGCCTTTTCCAAAGAAAACTCAAACACAAAAGACAAAATCAACCAAGTCGATTGAATTTAAGATTCCTGCAAAACCACCGATCACGGATGACGTGCTTCTCACAGAGGAGATAGCCGATGTTCCAGAATGATGATCACGCGTCTTTTCAAGCCGCCGAAGCTTTAAAAAATCTTGTACCTTTTATGAAAGTCGATTCACTTATCGATTTGATCGCAGTTGGAAATGAGTTTTGTCATTTGGCATTCGCCTCTTTACCCTCACTCTCTGCACCCGTGGCCGCGGCGTTAGCCGAGCGTGGAACAAGAGATGTCAGGCTTGTGCTCATTCTCAACAAAGATATTTCAATTCCTATCGCCGCTCTCATCGAGCTGCTTGCGCAATCAAATGCGGATCCCGAAGTGATGCTCGCGCTCGAAGAGCGAAGCGAGGCAGATTTATCGTTATGGAAAGCATTACTTTCCACGCGTCTTCACTGGATAGCGGCACGAAGTGATCAAGCTATTACTCACGAGACAAGAGTGATCACGCTTTTATGGTCTTCGCCGATTTCAGTGCGTCGCCATTCTATCAATGCGTTAATGGCGATAAAACAAATCACGCCGCAGCTTCTCTTCAGCACCTTCCGTGCGGGCGCGCGCGAAATTGCGGTTGCGCTTTTGGCGAAAGCCTCGGCCTTGCCCTCGCAGGTGATTGATCATGCGCTCACGACCAAGGATCCCGAATTGATCCGCTCCATCGCGAGAAAGGCCGGGCTTGCCAATATACTGGTTGATGATTTGCTCAACGCGATTGATGCGATGGATGATCACCTGAGCGGTGATCAAAAGATGGCCGCTTGAAAATTCACGCGCCAAATTGTTCGCGCAAAATGCGTTCGTCTAGCGAGTGACCAGGATCATGCAGCATGATGAGCTCAATACTGCGATGGATCGATACTTCCACTTTTTTGACGGATCGAAATTCTGAATGATCGGCGACCGCATTCACGGGTCTTTTATCCGCTTCGATGATTTCAATTCCAATTTTTGCATTATCCGGCAAAAGCGCGCCGCGCCACCGCCGTGGTCTGAAAGGTGAAATAGGAGTCAAAGCCAACATCGGCGCATTCAAAGGCAGAATGGGGCCAGCGACCGAGAGATTATAGGCGGTTGATCCCGCAGGTGTCGCAACAAGAATGCCGTCTGCAATCAATTCATCAAGGCGCGAGCGTCCATCAACGGAAAGCTTTAATTTCGCCGCCTGATGCGATTGGCGAAATACGGAGACTTCATTGATCGCGCGAGCCGAATAAAGCGCGCCATTCAAATCAGTCACATTCATGAGAAGAGGATAGACCACACTGCGCTCGGCTGCATGAAGCCGCTCATATAGACCATCAACCGCATAGTCATTCATCAAGAAACCAACCGAGCCTCGATTCATGCCATAGATCGGTTTTGACGTGCCCATAAAGCGATGGAGACAAGAGAGCATCAATCCATCACCACCTAGCGCGATGATGATGTCGGCTTGATCAGGCGCGACTTCGCCATAGCGCGCGCGTAAATGGCGGGCGGCTTCTGAGGCTTCTTCTGTATCACTTATGATGAAGGAGAGGCTCGGTTGGGCGATCATCTTTTAATCTCCACATCCCGCCGGCCGGAGGGGCATTGTGTTCATTCTGGATAGGTCTTTTAATAGACTTTTCCGTGAGGGGAAAGTCGGGAAACGCGCTGAAAGCGAAACCCTTTGGCTATGAAAGCATGATTTGGGGGGCTAAACATGAAACCGGTGAAATGGGGCATATTGTCGACGGCAAAGATCGGCGTCGATAAAGTCATTCCCGGCATGCTGAAAAGCAAAGATGTCGAAATCGTCGCGCTCGCCTCCCGCGATCAAGTCCGCGTGAAAAAAGCTGCCGCAGCGCTCGGGATCCCTAAAGCCTATGGCTCGTACGAAGAGCTGCTCGCTGATCCGACGATTGAGGCGATCTATAATCCTCTGCCCAATCATCTTCATGTCCCCTTTACGCTGCAAGCCGCGCGTGAGGCAAACATGTTCTTTGTGAAAAGCCCATTGCGCTTGATATGCAAGAAGCAAAGCAGCTTTTAAAAGCGCCCAAAAATATTTTGATCGCTGAAGCCTTCATGGTCCGGTTTAATCCGCAATGGCTCGCCATTGAAAAATTGGTTCGCTAAAACACTCTGTGGGTCCAATTCGTGCTTCTCTTATTATCTGCTTACTTAGGTCTAGCTCTATTCGAAATTTTTTTCCGTTGATTATCGTTAGGAAAGCTCGACCTCAAGCGCTCCGCCGCATCCGCCGTGCCGTCATCGCCTCATGGGCTTCGGGCGTCCCGTCGTGGAAAGAGCCGAACCAGCGATCGAGCGGCACCATCCCGTCTGAATAATTCACCTCGAAATATTTGTGATGCAAATAGTGCGCGTAATAGGACGTATCCATGCTCGCCTCATTGCCCACAACCACGCGGTCAAATCCGGTATGGCCCTGCGCCGGCGCAAGCCCGAGGCGCGAGGCGAGGTTGATCATGTGGACCGGATGGGAGGGGATCAGGAAAAACAGCGCAATCGTCGAAAAATAAATCACATGCTCCAGTGGATGCATCGACAATCCCGACCATGGTCCCGGATTGACGTTCCGGTGATGCAGCTTGTGCGCCATCTCGTAGAGAGGCGTCCAATGCAGCAAACGATGCGCGAAATAAAACCCGACCTCGTGAATAAACGGCACCAGGAAGAACAATGCGATAAACCCAACAGGATGGGTTGAGAATTCGATCATCGGCGCAATCTGGTTGGCATAGGCCCAGAGCAGCAACACCTCATACGCCGTCCAGATTGGCACACCGCTCACCAGTGTATGAAACATATTGTCATAGGTCTGGTTCTTGAACAGGAACGCGCTGGACTCCTCCTTCGGCCATTGCTTGTTGTATTTGAACTGCGTCCCCTGCCTACGCCACACATAAAGCCATAGATGCCACGCCCCGTAGACAATAAGCGCGAGCACGATATTCCGCCCGAGGATCATTCCCGCCCAAATGGATGAAAATGTCGCGAGCGTCTCAAGCGGCGGCGTCAGATAGGTCCAGATCAGGAGGGCTGCAACGGCATAAAGCAAGTTCCATGGCAAAAAATACCCTGGAAATCCGAAAAAGAACTTGAACAAAGCCCGCGGGTTCGGCGGCCACTCAAAGAACGGCCCGTAACTGATTGGCTTTTCAGGCACCCAATTGCCACGGGAATCTTCCTGTCCGAACCGCCGATCATCCATGTCCAGCCCTTTCACTATTGAGGCACTGATGGAACCACAGGAAAGCCAATTATTCAATTCATGTAAAGCGATTGCTTGTTGGAAAAAATGAACAACAAAAAACTGGAGTGCCCCCACTGAAGTGATCCACTAACTGGGATATGATGTTATGAGCCGATGGAGGACGGAAGAATGAGCAAGAAGAGACACAAGCCTGAAGAGATTGTCGCCAAGTTGCGGCAAGTGGAGGTATTGACGGCGCAAGGGCGTCCGGTTGCGGAAGCCATCCGATCGATAGGCGTGACGGAAGTGACATACTAGCGGTGGCGATCCGAGTATGGCGGCCTGAAGGGCGATCAAGTGAAGCGCCTGAAGGAGCTTGAGGCTGAGAACAATCGGCTTCGTCGAGCAGTCTCTGATCTGACCATTAAAAAGCTCATCTTAAAGGAAGCAGCACAGGGACCCGAAGGGCAGCGCCAGCAAAACTTCTAAGCCCCGCTCGTCGCCGTGCGTGCGTGGAGCTTGTCGTTGCCAAGCACGGCGTCTTCTTAACGGCTTGCTTGCCGTGTTCTGGGGCAGCATCGATCGACACAATGCAAGAAACCGACAAGACCCGATGATGAAATGGCATTAACTGCCGACATCACGTCACTCGCTACCCAATATGGCCGCTATGGCTATCGCCGGATCACAGCGATGCTTCGGCAAAGAGGCTGGCGGGTGAATGCGAAGCGGGTGGCGCGGATCTGGCGGCGCGAGTGGGGTGAGGCGGATAACGCCATCCTTCCAGTGAAAGGATGGCCCGCCGAACAATTCCATCAAAACAGCCAAAGCGTGGGCGCCTATGGCTCAACGACGGTTCCTGCGTTCGGCTACGGCCTGAATATCCGAACCATGTCTGGTCTTATGACTTTGTCGAAGACCGTACACATGACGGGAGAAAATACCGGATGCTGAATGTGATAGACGAGTTAAATAGGGAGTGCTTGGCGATCCGGATTAACCGGAAGCTTAAATCCACTAACGTGATCGATGTGCTCTCCAATCTCTTCATTATGAGGGGCATCCCGACACATGTTTGGTCGGACAACGGACCGGAGTTCATCGCACAGGCTCTACGTGATTGGCTTGCAGCTGTCGGATCAAAGACGGCCTACATCATGCCAGGAAGCCCGTGGGGTAAGACCGTCAAAAAATCGCTCCAGTGGAGCGATTTTAAGTCGAACGGATATTGCGAAAGCTTCAACTCGAAGCTTCGTGACGAGCTGCTGAACGGCGAGATCTTCTAAACACTGA
>VGCJ01000085.1 GCA_016870035.1 Alphaproteobacteria bacterium | reverse complement strand
AGCACCCGTGATGAATTTTGCCTCATCGGAGCAAAGATGCGCAACCACACCGCCAATATCGGCAGGCTGCCCCCATCGCTTCATCGGTGTGCGTGATAAGATATTTTGCGAGCGCATTGTATCTTCACGCGCCCCGCGTGTGAGTTCTGTCTCAATCCATCCGGGTGCGATCGCGTTCACACGGATGCCGTCATCCGCCTATGCGACCGCAAGCGATTTAGTGAGCTGCACAATCGCGCCTTTTGATGCGGCATAAGCGGGCGTCAAGGGACCACCGAAGAAAGAGAGCATAGAGGCCGTATTGATAATCACACCATGACCCGATGCAGCGAGCTTTTTAC
The DNA here is from genome assembly GCA_016870035.1 of Alphaproteobacteria bacterium. Lineage (GTDB taxonomy): Bacteria > Pseudomonadota > Alphaproteobacteria > Rhizobiales > Beijerinckiaceae > CAIUPE01. The sequence goes on along the minus strand of VGCJ01000085.1, from coordinate 9,081 downwards.
GTGCAGCTAAACACATGCGCATCGTGCCCGTAAGATTAACATCCATCACTTTTTGGAATGATGTGATATCATATTCTGCGCCACCACGCAGAATGATCCCCGCACAATTAATGAGCGTATCCACGCGTTCGCATTTCGAGATGATATCGATCACCGCATGATCGTCTTTTACATCAAGACGCATTGCGGAAAGATGATCACGCAGAGGAACCACTTCAACTTCTTCATCAGTAAGGCCGGTTACAATGACATGATAGCCCGCACCCAGCAAAGCCTCTGCAATGCCGTATCCGATACCGCGCGCCCCTCCCGTGATGAGTGCCACTTTATGATCTGTGGATGTTGGCATCAAAAGACCCTTTCAACATCCTGAACCAACCACATCAGCGGCAAGTCAGCAAGTGCGCCGGAAACGCTCGACGATCACATCGAGGACCTCAGCCGGATCGCGCTTCCACCACGTCTCCGAGGAAAAAATTTCAACCTCGCAGAGGCCTTGATAGCCTGCGTCTTCAACCGCGCGGCGTATGGCTTTAGCGGTGGAAGTCTATAATCGCCGTTTTGTCTCCATGGTGAAGACGATTTTGGATCGCGGCGTTGCTACAGGACTCTTTCGTGATGGGATAGATCCCGTGCAGTCAAATATCACCATTGCGGCGATTGGTTATTATTATCTCACCAACCGCTTTACGGGATCTGTGATGTATGAGCATGATCTTATGGCAAAAAATGCCTTGGAAGAGCGACTCAAATTCAACGTCGATACAATCATGCGCCTGGTGAAAGCCTGATCGACATCTATTTTTCCCACGCGAAACCATGATGCGCGAGAATTTTCTTGCCGATTAAATTTTTACCGTCACGGTTTTGCTGTGCGAATAATGATGAACGGCTTCGATGCCTTTTTCACGTCCGTAACCGCTGTGTTTATATCCACCGAATGGCGTTTGGACAGACATCGTATTCCAGATATTGATGAAAATCTGACCGGCCTCGATTTCATCGGCAACACGCATTGCTCGCGAAATATCCCGCGTCCAGACAGAGCCGATGAGGCCATAGGGCGAGTCATTCGTGATTGCGATTGCCTCTGCCTCCGTATCAAACGGGATGGCAACCAGGACAGGCCCGAAGATCTCCTCCTGCGCGATCCGCATGGAGTTATCGACATCCTTGTAAATTGTCGGCTGGATATAAAATCCGTTTTCCTGATCTTTGACCTTGGCAACCTTGCCACCGGTTAACACATGTGCGCCGTCCTCATCAGCAATCTTGAAATAAGATTGTACACGTTCGAACTGCGCGGCTGTGATGATGGGTCCAAGATTTTGTCCTGGCACAACAGCCTCGACAGCCTTAGCGACTTTTTCAAGAAATGTCTGATAGACAGAACGTTGTACCAACAAGCGTGTTCCGGCGGAACAGACTTGGCCGGCATTGAGTGTGAAGCCCTTCACAGCTTCCGCCGCAGCGAAATCAAGATCCGCATCTTCGAACACAATATTCGCAGACTTGCCGCCAAGTTCCAAAGTGAGCGGAATGATCCGCTCTGCCGCTATATGACCGATAACACGACCAACACCGACAGAACCCGTAAACGCAACTTTGCGAATGTCATTATGACGGACAATGGCTTCACCAACGACAGGACCGGTTCCGAGAACAACATTGATCACGCCATTCGGAAATCCGACTTCAGACGCAAGGCGTGCGAGCTCAACGGTTGTTTGTGATGTGATTTCGGACGGCTTTGCAACGACAACATTACCTGCAACAAGAGCCGGTGCGATGGCGCGCGCGGCCTGATTCATCGGTAAATTCCAAGGTGTAATCACACCCACAACACCGAACGGTTCACGCTTTGTGTAAACATGCTGCGCCGGTGCAACATCGAGCACCTCGCCTGTTGGAAGATAAACAAGCGATCCGTAAAATTCGAAATAATTCGCGGTGCCGTCGATTTCTGCAAGCGCGAGTACAAGCGGCTTACCGGTGTCAATGCGCTCAAGTTCAGCCAAACGATCTTTATTAGCACGAATAGCAGATGCCAAAGCCAACATAAGGCGTCCACGTTCAACATTGGAGAAATGGCGCCAATCACGTTTTGCCCGCTTGGCTGCCGCAACTGCGAGATTCACATCGTCTACAGTGCCAGCCGCAACCCCGACAGAAACTTGCCCCGTAATGGGATTAACATTGTCTATATAGGTGCCCCCTGATGAGTGCACGGTCTTACCATCAATGAAGTGATTGACCTCTTTCAGGTTTGTCGTGTTTTGTTTGGTCGTTGAATGTGACATGTCAGTTCATCTCGCGATATCGTCAGGTCGTTTCATCAATTTCATGCCAACAAGAATCCGTCTTGTCGCAATGAATTACAGGACTTCGCGGTAAAGCCGCATCGCGTCTTCACGCGTAAGCTCACGCGGATTATTGGCAAGCAACCTTGTGACTTTCATTACGCCACTCGCTAATCCGGGAACATGTTCGTCGCGCACGCCAAAATCGGCGAGGTGTTTGGGAATTTGGATATCTTCTGCAAGCCGCTTCATGAAATCGATCGTGTCTTCTGCAGACACATTGGCCTTTAGACCCATCGCGACACCGGCTTCGGCGAATTTTTTCGGATTGCCGAGCGTGTTGAAGGTCAAAATAGGGCCCATCATGATGCTGTTGGCTACACCATGCGGAATGTGGAACTCGGCACCAATCGGATAAGCAAAGGCGTGAACTGCCGTCACACCAGCATTGGCAAAGGCCATGCCGGCAAGCATCGCGCCTTCAAGCATAGCGCTGCGGGCCTCGACATTTCTGCCATTTTCAAATGCGGCCTTGAGATTATTCGCAATCAAAAACATCGCGCGCTTGGCAAGCGTGTCCGTGACACTATTGGCATTTTTCGAGGTAAAGGCTTCAACCGCATGAAGCAACGCATCCATGCCGCTCGCGGCTGTGACAGATTTTGGTACACCCAGCGTGAGTTCAGGATCGACAATCGCAACGGCGGGAAAGAGCTTCGAAGTCACAATGCCTTTCTTCAGATGCTCTTGTTCATCAGAAAGAATGGCGATGTGTGTGACCTCGCTTCCTGTACCTGCTGTTGTGGGGATCAGGATCAGCGGCACGCCTGCGTCTTTCACCAATTCAATGCCGAACATCTCGGCAATCGGTTGCTTTGCATGCGCAAGAATTGACGCGACTTTGGCCGTATCCATAGCGGAGCCACCGCCGACACCTATAATTACAGACGCTTTCGCATCACGCACCGCTTTCGCGCAAGCCAAAGCCGTGTCGATGCTCGGATCCGGCTCAATGTTCGAGAATATGATACAGTCCCGTCCAGCCGCTTTCACAGCCTGTTCAGCGATGCCAACTTTCAAAACACCGGGATCGGTAACGATCAGAACAGGCCCTTCTGCAAAACGCTTCAGCTCATCGCCAAGTCTTTGCAAGGCACCAAGACCAAAATGAATGCGCGGCGTGGTTTGATGAATGAATGACATCAGTCGTAATACGCGTTGGGTGCATGTTTGAACGTGCGCCAATGATCAGGATCATGACCGGTCACCACCAAAGCTCCGGTTTGATTGGCGATGGTATGTAATTTGTTCACCGACTTTGCCGCGTCAGACGATGACGTGACAAGCCCCGGCAGAGCGCGATTTTCCCAATGGTCCATCGTATATGCCGCATCAATGCAAAGCAGGATCGGACCGGTGCTTTGAAGATTGATCAGGAAAGATTGATGCCCCGGTGCATGGCCCGGCGTAAAAATCATTCGTATGGTGCCATCGCCGAAGAGATCGAAATCATCCGTCTTTTCGCCGTCAAGAAAATGCCATTTCAATTTCGGCCGGTCAAAATCAGACCGGATATAAGCGCCCGCCGAAAACCAGTCCGGATTGAACGCATACTCATATTCAGCGCGCTGCACATAATGCGTGGCATTAGGGAAGCGACCAATGGCGCCCGTATGGTCCAAATGCAGATGCGATTGCAGCACATGCGTAATTTCATCAGCGCGCACGCCGATGGATTTCAATTGTTCAACGCAATTTTCATCACGCCGCATTTTGGGTGAATAGGCATCAATCACTTGACCCCAATGGCGACGTGCGTCGATCGCAACTTCGGCAGCATTACCGCCATCGATCACCACATTGCCCTTCGGGTGCCGGATGAAAAACCATGGTACCGGAATTTCATAATCAGCGCCGTCGCCCTGATTCATTTTGATATATTTAAGTTTGGTGCGCAGCGTGCCGGTTTGGAACATATAAAGTTGCACGGCATTGACCGGGCTTCGAGTCGTGCGCGGCGATGCCGAGAGTGCCGAAGCCGGACGGACTTCAATTCCAAATACACCCGACTTCAACGGCTCCTTTGGTTTGAAACCCGTGACAGGCTTAAACCCTGGGTCATTTTTGCCAAACTCGACAATCTTGATATCCGACACCGGCACATTGTCCGGTAACGCGCTGCGCCTTGTTTCGACCTGCGGTTTGAACCCTGGTGCATCATCACCAAATTCGACAATCTTCACCTCACCGACTTGAGGCAGGCGCGCTGAGGATGCGTTATGCCGCACTGCCGGTTGGGGCTTGATGATTGTCTCATCTTTACCAAACTCGACAATCTTCACTTCACTCACGAGCGGGCTCGCGACATGCGCCGCGCGCTTCGTCTCCTGATGGGGTTGATAAGCCGTCGGAGTCTTTGATGCTGAGCGCATCATTGTCGCTGACAGGTTCTCAAACTCCGGTTCATCTTTGTCGAATTCAATTATTTTCACGGGTTAACCTCCGGTCCTTTCGCGGATGATGCGAAGGGCTTCCTTCAGATAGACGCGGAACAAAGGATAGTTCTCGCTCATGGGGAAGTGTCCGATATCGGTCATCTCGATATAAACACCATATTTGATCTGCCGTGCGGTATCTTCAGTTGCATCGGGTGGCGTCAAATAATCATAGGTGCCCGTCATCATGACAACCGGGCATTTCTTCCCGTCGATATTGCGCAACTCTTCGCGCAAATCATGATCAACCGAATAGAAATACAAGTCGCCCTTAAACGCTTCCGAACCTTGCGTGTAATAGTGCCACGTCAACCAGCGATCCATTTCCGGCGATTGCGGCGCCATCAAATCCCAAACGCCTGACGCACACACTTGTGCGGCATTGGCGTGAGGATGCCGCCACCAATCAAGGAAGAAGCCCGGCGCGTAATGCGCGGCTTCAACCGGGATCACGGCCTTAAATCGATCCGGCCTGCGCAAAGCCAATTGCAGCGCGACATTGCCGCCAAAGCTCGAGCCCATGAAAATCGGATCGTCGAGTTCGAGCGCGTCACAAAGAGTTACGATGAAATTGACATAGTGTTCCTTGGTGAGCTTGTACTCTTCCGTCCACCATTCATAATTATGCGGGGGATCGGATTTGCCGTGACGCGGCAAGTCATAAGCAATCACATTATAGTGCTTGGTGATCTCTTCATCTTCCAAAAGCCCGCGCCATTGATGATTGTGACAGCCCGCAGTGTGCTGACAAATCAAGGGCTGACCTTTACCATTGTGAAGATAAAAAACTTTATATTCCATACCATCAACTTCGATGGTGACATAGCGTCCGGTAACAGGTGAGTGACGTGCCATTTTCTTAATCCCTCTCAATTAAACCGGAACGCCGCATTTACGCAGCAGCTCGAATTGCAATGTGAAATTCCGCAAGTTCTGCATCATGATCAGATGATTGCCTTCGATCTTCAAATCCTCGCGGAAGCTTGCCGCCCAAATGCCATGAAACATGGGTCGAGGCACCGGCTGACCAAATTCGCGCCAGGAGGCAGCACTCGCGCGCAATGCGAAATCATAAGGATCCAAAGGCGCCGGATCGGTGTTGATGTGTTTCACCTTGCCATCATGCATTTCTATGATGACTTTTTTGTCAGTCATATCCCACATATAGGTGCACGTATAATATTTGCCCATGGCGGCAATTGCAGGATCGCTGTCTGAGAGGCTTTTGAATTTATTCGCCCAGCTTTTAATGTCTTGCGCCATTGCGTCACTCCACTTTTGATTTGGATTTTAACTTTGATTTCGATTGCGATGTGTGAAGAAGCTTAGCGAGATTGGCTGCAGAGAGCTTTTCAATCTCGGCAACACCTAACCAAAGCTTTTCCGCCTGAGCTTTTCCGAGCAAGGCTTTGGCTTTATTGCGCAGACCCGCTTCGAGTTCGAGCATCGGCACACGATCCGCAAGATCGTGCCGGATTGACTCCGACCGACCTGATTTCAATTTGATCACGACGCTTTGTGTCGTGTCATTATAACGCTCATCGGTCGTAACCTTCACGCGCTTTGCGAGATTAATGAGCTTTTTGTCTCTGGCCAAAGCATAAGTGAAAATTTTCTCTGATGATGTATCAATACCATAGGCCACCATCGCGGCGAGATGAACATAAGAGAATTTCACTTCAAGCCCTGTGCGTGGCTCTTTGATGTCGCACACTTTAAGCCAACGCGGATGGGTTGTGACAGTGATGTTCTCCACATCACTGCCAGAGACATTCGCCTTCTTCAGCGCTTCAATCATCGCATGCGTACCATGGCAGCAGGCATGAAGCTTATATTGCACATCTTCGAAAATGAATTTGCGCGGCGGCGGATCTTGCCACGGTGTGATGTGATCAAACGTGTAGGCATGTGTTTCGACAAAACCTTGCGGGCCACCCACACCATCATCCGCTGACGTAAAACCGCGCTTTGCAAGTGCCGCAGCCTCGACACCATTCGAAGCAGAAATGCCTGCATTGAAAGGTTTGCCCATCGTACCGAATTGCGACTTCAAGCCTGACGCACGCGTCGCAACAAGGCTGAGTGCGGCACGCATCTGCTTTTCGTTCAGTCGATAAAGCCACCCAGCTGCAACAGTTGCCCCGAAAGCACCGGCTGTCGCTGTTTGATGAAACCCTTTTTGATAATGGCCACGACCCAACACCATGCCGATGCGGCAGGCTGCTTCCGCGCCGAGCAAATAGGCATCTCGAATGGCAGAGGCTTTCGCTTTCACTTCTTCTCCCACAGCGAGAGCGGCAGGATAGATACCGACAGACGTGTGGCCGATATGAGCAAAATGCGTGTCATCATAATCGAGCGCATGGCTGATCGTGCCATTGACGAGTGCCGCGGAACGAGACGGAACTTTGCTCTTGCTGCCAAAGACCGTGGCACTTTTACGACCTGCATCTTCCAAAATATATTTGCGAATGATCTTGCTTAAGTCCTGCTCAGCCCCCGCGCGGCCGCACATGATCCAGTCAAACAAAGAGAGCGTCGCATAGCGCCGTGCTGTTGCCAGAATGGATTTCGCCGGCATCACAGCAAGAGCAATGAGATGGTCAATGCTTGACATCAGTATGACTTCGGTAGGCCAAGCACACGCTCGGCGATGAAACACAGTATCAAATTCGTCGAGATCGGTGCGACTTGATAAAGCCGCGCCTCGCGGAATTTACGCTCAACATCATATTCTTCCGCAAAGCCAAAGCCGCCATGCGTTTGCAGGCAGGCTTCTGCTGCCTCCCAAGAGGCATCGGCTGCGAGCATCTTCGCACTATTAGCTTCAACACCGGGATCAATACCGTCATCGTAAAACCTTGCCGCGCGATAGACGATGGCCTCCGCCGCAATCATATGCGCATAGGCTTTCGCAAGCGGGAATTGCACGCCTTGATTCTTGCCGATTGGATTTCCGAAAATCACGCGTTCCTTCGCGTAGGCAGCGCCCTTTTCCAAAAACCATTTGGCGTCGCCAATACATTCAGCGGCGATTAAGATACGCTCGGCATTCATTCCAGAGAGAATATATTTGAAGCCTTGACCTTCTTCGCCGACAAGCGTTTTCGCAGGGATGCGAACATTGTCGAAAAACACTTCCGTGCTGTTATGATTGATCATGGCGCGAATGGGCCGGATCGTCACGCCTCGTCCAAGGAGTGATTTAAGATCAATCAGGAAGACAGAGAGACCATCAGTTTTTTTTGTCACTTTGTCGCGCGGGGTTGTGCGCGCGAGCAACAACATCAAATCCGATTGCGCGGCGCGCGAGGTCCAGATCTTCTGTCCTTTGACGATGTAATGATCGCCGTCACGCGTTGCGGTTGTTTTGAGTGCAAGCGTATCGGTGCCACTTGTCGGTTCGGTCACACCAAAGGCCTGCAGGCGCAACGAGCCATCGGCAATCTTCGGCAGATATTTTTTCTTCTGTTCATCACTGCCATGGCGCAGCACCGTGCCCATCGTATACATTTGGGCATGACAAGCAGCCGCATTGCAGCCATGGCGATGAATTTCTTCAAGAATGACCGATGCTGCCGTGAGATTTAATCCAGAGCCACCATAACTCTCGGGAATCATGGCAGCGAGATAACCTTCTTTCATCAGCGCACTGACAAACTCTTCGGGATAGAGCTTGCCTGCATCACATTTGCGCCAATACTCGCCAGGAAATCCGGCGCACACCTTGGCAACGCCATTGCGAATTTCAGCAAGATCGGGGTTGATGTCGGTAAAATTCATATCGCTTCTTTTCTCAATCGGGGCTGCTGGTGAGCGTCCTCGCGGATTGGCCTGACCCCATGAGGCGATCCAGAGGTTATGTTAGTTTAGGATTGCGTTAGGCGCTAGCCGTTGGGTGGCCGGCGTAGCTGGTTTGAGTTGCGGAGCCGGCCATTGCAGAACCTCAGGCGTGGGCGGTTGATATCGAAGCGATGAGTGCGGTCTGATGGTGTTGTAGTGCCGCCGCCATGTTTCAATCACGATCTTAGCCTCCTTCAGCGTGTAGAAGATCTCGCCGTTTAGAAGTTCATCGCGAAGCTTCGAGTTGAAGCTTTCGCAGTATCCGTTCTCCCAAGGACTGCCCGGCATAATGTAGGCGGTCTTCGCTCCGACGGCGGCAAGCCAATCGCGTAAAGCTTGTGCGATAAACTCCGGTCCGTTGTCAGATCGAACATGTGTCGGGATGCCTTTTAGGATGAAGAGATCGGAGAGCACATCGATTACGTCAGTGGAGTTGAGCTTCC
>VGCJ01000084.1 GCA_016870035.1 Alphaproteobacteria bacterium | reverse complement strand
GGTCGCAACCATTGCAAGCGCCAATGATTTGCCAAGCCGCCAACCAAAACCGCCCGACGTGCAGCGACCAATCAACTTGCCGCCTTCATGGATCGGTTCGGACCCGCGCGCGTCGACATCCTCGATGCCATGCATTTCAAGCGTGACGAAATGATTGGAGAAACCTTTTTGCTGCCACGCCACCAAAGCATCGCGGCCAAGGAACTGGCCCTTGTTCGGATGCACGAAACGCTGCAAGCCGGACTCAAATGCCGAATATTCAATCGACATTTCACGACCCACAAGGCGATAGGATTTTTCAATCGCCATCGACATCATCGCGCGTATGCCGAAAGGCTTGATGCCAAATTTCGCACCGGCCTTCATCAGGAGATCAAAAAGATAATTCTGCATCTCAATCGGATGATGGAATTCATATCCCAATTCACCGATGAAGTTCACGCGCAACACGTCGCAATGCACCGCGCCAACTGAAATGCGCTCACCCGTGAGCCATGGGAAGGCTTCATTAGACATATCCGTATCGGTCAGGGACTGCAGCACGTCTCGTGACTTTGGTCCTGCGAGCACAAGCACGCCATAAGAAGTCGTGATCGATGTGAAACGCACGCTGCCATCCTTCGGCAGAAGTTTCTTGAGCGTATCATGATCGTGACGCTCGAGTGCACCAGCCGAGACGAGATAGAACGTATCGGGCGCACTTTCATAAAGCGTGAATTCCGCACGAACACCACCACGCGACGTCAACAAATGACAAAGCGCAATACGGCCGCGTTGTTTCGGAATGCGATTGGCAAAAATTGAATCAAGCCAAGCACGCGCGCCAGGACCTGAAACAATACATTTCGCAAAGGCCGACATATCCTGCAAGCCCACGCCATTTGTGACGTTCTTCACTTCATCGCCGACAAAGGGGAAATAATTCGAACGACGGAAGCTCCACTTTTCCTTGATCTTGCCATCATCCGCCGGTGGCGCATGGTTCTCATTGGTGAGAACATCATCAACATTGAGCTCGGACGCCGGTACTTCATAGCCCTCCGGCGCAAACCAATTCGGACGCTCCCAGCCATAGACTGAACCAAACACGGCGCCGAGTGCCTTCATGCGATCATAGCAAGGCGTCTGACGCAGAGGCCGCGCAGCCACACGTTCTTCATCCGGATAATGCGGTGTGAAGACATTGGCATAGGCTTCTTCATTCTTTTGCTTGAGATAGCCACGACCAGCATAAGACCCATAACGACGTGGATCGACGCCCATCAAATCAGCCGTCGGCTCACCATCAACGATCCATTCCGCGAGTTGCCAGCCTGCGCCACCGGCAGCAGTCACACCAAAACTATGGCCTTCATTCAACCACACATTCGGCAGATCCAATGCGGGGCCGACAATCGGGTTACCATCGGGCGTGTAAGCAATCGCGCCATTATACACTTTCTTGATGCCAACCTCGCCGAAGGCCGGAACGCGCACAATCGCCGCTTCGATATGCGGCGCTAGACGATCGAGATCTTCTTGAAAGAGTTCGTATTCGGAATCCTTGTGCGGACCATCGACATAGCAAACCGGCGCGCCTTTTTCATAAGGGCCAAGAATGAAACCGCCCGCTTCTTCACGAAGATACCATGAGGAATCGGCTTCACGCAGTACGCCCATTTCCGGCAAGCCCTTTGCGTGACGTTCCTGCACAGCCGGATGCGGTTCTGTTACGATATATTGATGCTCAACAGGGATCACCGGAATATCAAGACCAAGCATCTTGCCGGTCTGGCGGGCAAAATTGCCTGACGCAGAAACAATGTGCTCGCACTGAATGTCGCCGTTGTCTGTTTTGACAAGCCATTCGCCCGATGTCGTGCGCTCAATCGCGATGACCGTTGTATTGCGATAGATTTCCGCGCCGCGGTTACGCGCACCTTTCGCAAAAGCTTGAGTCAAATCGGCAGGCTGAATATAACCGTCATCCGGATGCTGGATCGCGCCGAGCAGGCCTTCGGTATTGCAGAGCGGCCAGATTTCTTTCACTTGCTGAGGCGTGAGCTTGTTGACTTTCACGCCGATGGTTTCAGCAACACCGGCATAATACATGAATTCATCCCAACGCGTTTTGGTGCGCGCGAGACGGATATTCGAAACTTTCTTGAAGCCGACCGGCTGACCCGTTTCCGCTTCCAAGCTGCCATAGAGATTGACTGAATATTTATGGAGCTGGCCGACCGAATAAGAGAGGTTGAACAGCGGCAACAAACCGGCAGCATGCCAAGTGGAGCCCGACGTCAATTCTTTTCGCTCGATCAGAACGACATCCGACCAGCCTTTTTTTGCAAGATGATAAAGCGTTCCGACACCGACAACGCCTCCGCCAACGACCACAACACGCGCTGTCGTTTTCATGTCCCACCGCTCCTCTTCGCTTGCCCTCAACGAGCTTTGCTGTATTAGCGCAGCTTACAGGCATCATTTACAGTTTTTCTGAGGGTCACGCGCCCGTCTTACTGCATTTCGACGCTCGATATCCTGTCGCCGTCAAGAATGCCCTCTTTCCGTCACTCCACTCTTTGCCTCATGAATCTGATGAGCAAGACTCATCGGATATGACGGCTTGCGACAAGAAATGGCGCGAATGGGGCAGTCGCCAGGGTTTGGCGGCATTATCAATATGAAAAGGGAACTTCGAGCGGCAAATGCCCCTTCCCCCAACGCGGAGGTTATCATGTCCAATCTGGCGCAGGATCAACATTCAGATAGTGGCCGTCGTGGTCGCGACGCGCGGCGAGCGGCACGCGCTTCACGCGGCGGAGCCTCCATTCCCTATATTACGCGTCAGAGTCCGCTCGTCGAATTGCTCTCCGAGGAAGCGATGCAGATCATCGAGCACAATGCAGAAACCTTGCTCGAGGAAGTTGGTATCGAATTCCGCGATTATCCGAATGCGCTGAAGCTCTTAAAAGATGCTGGCTGTGACATCAAAGGCGAACGTGTGCGCTTTCCGCGTGGCCTTGCGAAGAAACTCATCGCAACAGTTCCTTCGCATTACACACAACATGCACGCAATCCCGCGCGTAGCGTCGAGATCGGTGGCAAGAACACGGTGTTCGCGCCCGTCTATGGTTCACCTTTCGTGCATGATCTCGACAATGGTCGCCGCTACGGAACGATTGAAGATTTCCAGAATTTCGTAAAGCTCGCTTATATGTCGCCCCATATGCATCACTCGGGCGGCACGGTTTGTGAGCCGGTCGATCTGCCGGTGAACAAGCGCCATCTCGAAATGGTTTACGCGCATATGCGCTATTCCGACAAAGCCTATATGGGCTCGGTCACGCATCCCGATCGTGCGCAAGATACAGTCAATCTTGCCAAAATCATGTTTGGTGAAGAGTTCATCGATCAGAATACGGTTCTCACCAGTCTTATCAATGCGAATTCGCCAATGGTGTGGGACAATACGATGCTCGGCGCAGCCGAAGTCTATGCGCGCAACAATCAAGCCTGCATCATCACGCCTTTCATTCTTTCAGGCGCGATGAGCCCTGTGACACTTGCAGGCACTCTGACGCAAGTGCTTGCTGAAGTGTGGACTGGGACTTCTTTCGTGCAACTTGTGCGCCCCGGCGCGCCGGTAATCTTCGGTACATTCGTATCAACGCTTTCGATGCAATCGGGCGCACCGACATTCGGCACACCGGAAGGCTCACTCGCGATCTTTGGTGCGGCACAACTTGCGCGCCGTATGAAGATGCCGTTCCGCACGGGTGGTTCGCTGTGCGGTTCAAAATTACCGGACGCGCAAGCCGCCTATGAAAGCGCGAACACACTGATGCCGACCTTGCTCGCAGGAACAAATTTCGTGTTGCATGCAGCGGGATGGATGGAAGGCGGCCTCGCGTCTTCTTACGAAAAATTCATTATGGATTGTGATCAATTAGGCGGCCTTCATGTGCTCGCCAAGGGCATCGACATAAGTGAAAACGGTCAAGCGATGGACGCGTTCCGCGAAGTTGCACCGGGCGGCCATTTCTTGGGCTCGGCGCATACGCAAGCGAATTTCGAAACGGCTTTCTACCGCTCAAGCGTTGCGGACAATAACTCGTTTGAACAATGGGATGCGGAAGGCCGCAAGGATGCCGCCCAACGCACCAATGGCATCTTCAAACGGATGCTTGCCGAATATGAAGCTCCCGCAATCGATCCGGGCGTCGACGAGGCGCTGCGTGACTATATCGAGCGTAAAAAGGCCTCGATGCCCGACGCGACCTACTAAAAACACCTAAAAGCGGTGGATAAGTGCGAAAAGCGGCTCGGCTTTGCTCCGCACATCAGGTTTTGAGGACAAGATACTGAAACGGCGCACGGATTCGCTTGCGAGCGGGTCCGGAGCGCCGGAATGTCGCGTTGCACTCGGGGTTGTTACGCATGGCCAAGGCCATTTCTCCGGCGATTACCCAAGCGCTGGCGCAATTGCGTCAGGCGGTGACGACGCTTGAGAGTGTGGTGGCGCGGCGCGCCGAAGATGACCGCACGCTGGATCTCATGAAAAAAGAACTGGCTTTGATGCAAGACGAGCGCGCAAAACTTGCGGGCGATCTTGATGCGGCTTTGGCAAAAGCCACACGCCTCGATGCGGTAACAGGTGAGTTGGCTCGACGTGTTGAACGCGCAACGACCACCGTGCGTGAAGTCCTCTCCGACCTCACACCGCGGAGCTGAGGTATGGGGCAAGTCACCGTCAGCGTCGCGGATAAAACTTATCGCATCGCCTGTAATGATGGGCAGGAAGCGCATCTCATCAAATTGGCCGCCGAACTTGATCGCAAGATCAATGAAATGCGCGATGCCTTTGGCGAAATCGGCGATAGTCGTTTAACGGTGATGGCGGCAATCACCTTCATGGATGATCGCGAAGAAATGAAAACGCGTATCTCCACGCTTGAAAATGAGATCGCTTATTTAAAAGAAAGCCGCGCGACGCTCGATATGGCGACGAACAAAACCGAAGCCGAGATCGCCACCGCGATCGCCAATGCCGCAAGCCGTATCGAAGAGATTGCGAAACGTCTCTCGGGTTTGGACGATTAAAATTTTCATGACTCTTTCGCGCGATCGCGTAACACAAATTTCTGAATCTTGCCCGTTGATGTTTTCGGCAATTCCGTAAACACAATGTGGCGCGGGCATTTGAAGGAGGCGAGATGCGTCTTGCACCACGCGATCAATTCGTCGGCCGTGGCGGTTTTGCCGGGCTTTAACTCCACAAAGGCGCAAGGCGTTTCGCCCCATTTCTCGTCGGGCTTTGCCACAACAGCGGCGGCTTGCACCGCTGGATGTTTAAAGAGCGCGTCTTCAACTTCGATTGAAGAAATATTTTCGCCACCTGAAATGATGATGTCCTTCGAGCGGTCTTTTAACTGAATATAGCCGTCCGCATGACGCACGCCGAGATCGCCGGAGTGGAAATAGCCGCCTTTGAAAGCATCTTCAGTGGCTTTCTTGTTTTTAAGATAGCCCTTCATCACAACATTGCCCGCAAACATGACTTCACCCATCGCTTCGCCATTACGTTGCACGGGGGCCATGGTTTCAGGATCCATCACATCAAGATCTTCGAGCGCGCCATAGCGTACGCCTTGACGCGCTTTTTTCGCTGCTTGCGCTACAGGCTCAAAATCATCCCACGACTCATGCCAATCATTCACAACGGCAGGGCCATAGGTTTCCGTTAACCCATAAAGATGGGTGACGTTAAAACCTGCAGCCTTCATACCGGCAAGCACAGCCTCGGGCGGCGGTGCCGCCGCGGTGAAAAATTCAACAATATGCGGTAGAGGTTTCTTTTCATCGTCAGGCGCATTGAGCAAAGTCGACATGACAATCGGCGCGCCGCAAAGATGCGTGACCTTATGCGTGGCAATCGCGTCATACATCAGTTTAGCGCGCACTTGCCGCAGACAAACATGCGTGCCAACCGCGACCGAAATCGACCAGGGAAAACACCAGCCATTGCAATGAAACATCGGCAACGTCCACAGATAGACGGGATGTTTCGCCATGCCGCAGGTGAGCATATTGCCTTGCGCCAATAGATGCGCGCCGCGATGATGATAGACAACGCCTTTCGGATTGCCTGTCGTTCCTGATGTGTAATTCAACGAGATAGCATCCCACTCATCGCCCGGAGCCACGCGTTGATAGTCCGATGTTCCTTCAGCAATGAAGTTCTCATACTCAAGCGAACCAATGCGCTCGCCCTCACCTTTAAATTCCGGATCATCATAATCTATCACAAGCGGCTTGGCTTTGCAGGTTTGAAGCGCAGCCTTCATAATTTTTGAAAATTCACGATCCACGATCACAACTTTCGCTTCACCATGATCAAGCGAGAATGAAATAATCGCCGCATCGAGTCGCGTGTTCAATGTGTTCAAGACTGCGCCCGTCATCGGCACACCATAATGACATTCAAGCATCGCAGGCGTATTGGCGAGCAGAACCGCAACCGTATCGCCCCGCCCGATGCCGCGCTTGGCTAGAGCGGACGCCAATTTTTTCGAGCGCGCGTGAAAGTCGCGATAGGTACGACGCAACGCGCCATGAATGATCGCGATATGATCCGGATAAACATCAGCCGCCCGCTCCAAAAAGGTCAAAGGCGTCAAGGGCCTATAATTGGCTGGGTTTTTCGGCAGATCGAGATCATAGATGTCGGATGGCATAGGGCGCTCCTGAAGTCGCTGTTCCCTTCCTAACCCTGCTCCCTGAGAGTTTCAATGACGAGGCCCTACCGCCTTTTGGCGGAGGGGAAGAACGCGTCAATACCAGGCGTCTGGAACAGCCGCCTTTTTCGCGTCAATAACGGCGCGCAATTCTTCATCTTTTGCCAGGTCGAGCGGCGGCGGCTGATAGTCGGCGAGAATTCTTTTCCATTTGCGATTGGCGCGAATTTGGATGTCGAGCGAGCCCTCATCCTGCCATTGCTCAAAAGAATTATTATCGGATGATTTAAAATCATAAAAAGCGGTTTCATAATTCCGCATCGTATGCGCCGAACCCAAGAAGTGCTTGCCGGGCTCAACCTCTTGGAACGCATCATGTGCCAATGCATTTTCATCCGTCGGTAGACTTCCGGCGATCACATGATATGCGCCGCATTGCTCGGCATCCATGATGAATTTTTCATAAGACATCGAGAGTGCACCTTCCACCCACCCTGCAGCATGCAAAATGAAATGTGCGCCACAAAGAAACGCCGGCCACATTGAATTGGCACTTTCGTAAGCCGCTTGCGCATCGGGAATTTTTGAAGCGCAAAGATTTCCGCCGCAGCGAAGCGGTACACCCAAACGGCGAGCGAGTTGACCAATTGCGAAATAACCAAGCGCAGGCTCGGGCGTGCCGAAGGTCGGCGCACCGGATTTCAATGACATGGATGATAAGAAATTACCTAAAATCGCAGGAGCGCCCGGACGTTCCAATTGCGTGAGTGCCACGCACACCATCGCTTCGGCAAAACATTGTGCGAGCGCGCCTGCTGTTGTGACGGGACCCATCGCGCCACCCAAAATAAAGGGTACACAGACGGCCGCTTGATTGGCTGCCGCGTAAGTGCGGATCACGCGACTTGCTTCACCATCAAGAACCAACGGCGAATTGGTGTTAACATTACCGAGAATGACGCAGTTCTGATCAACAAAATCCTCACCAAATAATACACGACAGAGTTCGATGGATTCAGCCGCACGCGGTGCGGTGGTAACTGAGCCCATAAAAGCTTTGTCGGAATATTTTATGTGAGAATAGACCATTTCAAGATGACGCTTATTCACCGGCAAATCGACTGGCTCACATATAGTACCGCCAGAATGATGAAGCCATGGCGTTGAATAAGCGAGCTTGATAAAATTCTGGAAATCTTCGATCGTGCCATAGCGACGGCCTTTATCGATATCCGTCACAAAAGGCGAACCATAAGCAGGTGAAAACACTGTATTGCTTCCACCGATCACGACATTGCGTGAAGGGTTACGTGCATGTTGTACAAATTCACGTGGCGTTGTTTTCTGAATGATTGAACGGATCAACCCGCGCGGAAAACGCATGCGTTGACCATCAACGCTTACCCCGGCTTTTTTGAAAAGCGCAATCGCTTCATCATCGCCGCGAATTTCAAAACCTATCTCTTCGAGAATTCGATCAGCTTCATTTTCAAGCGCAACGAGTCCCTCTTCGCCAAGCATCTCATAAGGCGGGATCACACGTTTGATATAGGCAGGAGCTGAGGGGCCGCCCCGCGCTTTCTGCCGTGCAT
Organism: Alphaproteobacteria bacterium; assembly: GCA_016870035.1. Classification (GTDB taxonomy): domain Bacteria; phylum Pseudomonadota; class Alphaproteobacteria; order Rhizobiales; family Beijerinckiaceae; genus CAIUPE01. Next base: position 1,147 of record VGCJ01000084.1, on the reverse strand, counting down.
CGCGACCACCACCCCGCGCCCGGCGTGGCGATAATTCATTTCCCGCTTCGATGGCCGACATAGAACACCCCCCACAAATTACGCGCAGATATGCGAGGCGCTTACGCCTCTTATTCGTCTTCTTCTTTACTTGAATTTGAACGATAAAAAACGTGAAAAATATTCACCGTTGCGCCGTCTGCCAGTTGTCGGGCTTGAAATAAGGCGCGTTGGAGGCCGGCAAGGGCTTAAGGCCTAAGATTATGTCCGAGGCCTTTTCGCCAATCATAATCGCGGGCGCATTGAGATTGCCGGTGGTCACGCGCGGCATGATGGATGTATCGACAATATGCAATCCGTCAACGCCAATCACTTTTGTTTCCGCATCAGTAACCGCCATCTGATCACCTGCGCGCCCCATCTTGCAGGTGCCACAGGGATGATAAGCGCTTTCTACTTTGCGTTTGATAAATGCATCAATCGCATCATCGCTTTGAACCGATGAGCCGGGCTGAAGCTCGTCGCCGCGATACTCATCAAAAGGGGCTTGCGCAAAAATTTCACGCGTCCAGCGAACACAAGCACGCATTTCAATCCAGTCTTCTTCATGGCTCAAATAATTGAAGAGCACACGCGGCTTATCGAAAGGATCAGGCGAACGCAAACGCACCCAACCTCTGCTCTTTGAACGCATTGGCCCGACATGAACTTGAAATCCATGCGCCTCTGCTTTCACACTGCCATCATAGGCAATGGCCGCAGGCAGAAAATGATATTAAATATCGGCATAAGGCACGCCGTCGCGCGAACGGATAAAACCGCAGCTTTCAAAATGATTGGTTGCACCCAATCCGTCTTTGAAGAAAAACCACCGCGCACCAATCAGGAGCTTCCCGAGCGGATTCATCCATGAATAAAGCGTCACTGGTTTTATGCACGCCTGTTGAAAATAGAATTCAAGATGGTCCTGCAGATTTTCACCGACACCCGGACGATCGGCCAAAACGGAAATGCCCTGCTCACGCAATTCTTCAGCTGGACCAATACCTGACAGCTTCAAAAGCTGCGGCGAGTTAATCGGCCCACCTGCGAGAACAACAGCACGACGTGCGTGAATGGTAACGATCTCATTGCCACGCCGATATTCAACGCCAACCGCACGACGTCC
>VGCJ01000083.1 GCA_016870035.1 Alphaproteobacteria bacterium | reverse complement strand
GGCATCAAACTGGTATGCATTGCCATAAGCTGTGATAGAGACATTTTCTCATAGACCATGGCAAACTTGGTCGGATCACTTAATTTACCAATTAATTTTGAGAATTTTTGTAATTGACTGTCAGTCAGACGAACTATTGCTGAATTTGAACCTGATAATCGGATGGAATTGATCATGCCTTTATCAACAAGATCATTGATCTTTGAAATTTCACCTGAGGAAAGTGACAGAAAATCTTTTTGGATTAAAAGATTAAAAGGAGCTTTACGCGCCGTATCTAAATAGTCCTGCGACGAAGTGAGCGCGGCCGACAGTGATGTCGATGTTGCCCCAGAAGTAGGCGCCGTATAACTCAATGGTGCATAGAGGTTTGTATAAGATTTAGATCCAATCGTCGCGTCGCCAATCTCTATTCCAAATCTTACTGAAATGCCTACGCTTGCAGCACTCTTTACAGCCTTGTCAAAATCAGAAATCGTTTTAGCACTTTTCAACTGATTCAAATAATCATTGGCATTTGCAGGCAAGGCTGCCCCTAAACTTACAGGCGATAAGGTAAGGGTGACTGGTCTCTTGCGATCATCATTTGTGAGTGAATAAGAAAGATCAGCTGTATCATCGGTTACATCCCCGCGCGTTCCGCCATCAGCAAATGCGGACACTAAAGTAACGCTCGAAGGCAAAGTGATGAACGGGTGCGAGACTGTAGTGATTTGCGTTGACAACAAGGTTTCATCAAGCGAGCGCGTTACAGGCTGTGCTGCAAAGAGCGCGGCCTGTTTTGACGCTGCCTTCGATGAGGCAACAACCGAAGATGTTGATGATGAAACGCCTGCTATAGCCATGATGAGTTGTCTCTTGCTCAGATGCCCGGCCGTCGCCGGACATGGATATCCTGTGCTGGGGTAGCAATTCTGGTGCCATCAGGTGGAGGCTAAAAAATTATGAAAAAACGCCCAAAATCGGTCCAAAAATGCAGAATTCGTTCTTTTTTGTTTTGATTAACTGTTTTTCCTCTTAGTCGCTGGTGGCCTTGAGGACAAAAACTTGAACCGTTCCAAACTGGGCACCCTTTCATTGACAGGCGCGCGCAGCGGCCGATAGGACATGGGTCACATCGGCGGAATTGTGCCGGTGATAGAACAAATTCGCGGGTTACCATGTCGAACGCTTCCGAAGACGATCACATTATGCCGCTTGGCCACGGCCATAAAGGGTTGAAGGGCATCGTCACATCGGTCGGAGGAACGGATAACGCCGCTCGTCAAAGCGATGATCCGTTCTCCGAGGAGCTTGAAAGGCGCCTGCTCGAGATCGGATTTGTCGAAGGGGCCGAAGTCGAAATTCTTCATGAAGGCTTTATCGGAAAAGATCCGATTGCCGTGCGTGTTGATGATATGAGCGTGGCACTGCGTCGGCGCGAGGCCAATGCGATCATGATCAGGCCCCTTAAGGCCTAAATGGTCACGATCCATTTGATGAAAGAAAAATAAAAACCCTCTGAGATTTTCTCAAAGGGTTTTTCATTCTTAGCTCTTAACTGGCTTATCGCGCGAGCGGCAAAAGAGCCTAACGAATTTCACGCGCAGACCGTCGCGCAATTGCAGATGCCTCCTAAGTCGTAAGCACCTGATCTTTCTCTAACAAGACGATTGCTGTTGCACGCGGATTATCGCGCGCTTGTGCACCTAATTTTTGGATTACTTCGTCATCTTTGTGATCATGATGCTTAAGCGTCTCACCAAACAGCAAAATCATGATCGTTTTGCCAACAATATTCATCAAAATTGAGAACAAGATCAAACCAGCAAACATCGTAAATGCTACAACAACACGCCCAAGTACCGTTGTGGGATACATATCACCATAACTCGTGGTGGTGAGCGTGACCACGCACTACCACATCGCGGTTGGGATGGATGTAAAAAAGCGTTTGTCCTCAGGGATCGGATTTCCGCTGATGGGATCATGCGGCATAAAAATCTGCATCTCATCACCCGGTTGCAAACTTGCATCGAGCGTCGCCTGCCCTTCAATCAGAGAGTAAGGCGCGTAGAGCTCGCCTTCAACATAAAATATCAAGCTTGAAGACATCGTTACAACCGCGAAAAGCGTGATGAGATAGATATTCAAATTGATGAGCAAAGGATTTCGGTTTTTTTGTGATTTGCGAACCCAACATTTCCAAGGCCTGTCGTGCGAGTTTCAAAACACGCATCACACGGAGCATTCGCATCATACGCAGAACTCTAGTTCCGCGCAGGGCTTGGGTATCTGCAAATAACAAAAGAGATGGTAAAATCGATAAGAGATCGATCAAGCCCCAAAAGCTGAAAACGAATTTCAATCTTTTTTTGGCAAAATAAACATTGCCAATGTACTCAAGTATGAACTCGGCAAGCGTTATATTTTCTACAATCTTCATCAATTGATGATGATGCTCGGCGACATCAGAAAGCGTCTCGAGCGCAATACCGACACAAGAAATAAAAATGAAAAATGCAATAAAGTTTTGAAAATAGCGGTACCATTCAAAAGTAACATCAGTGAACATCCGCTCAAGAAACAACATCGGCCCGCAACGCATAACTCTACTCCACTTTGACTAAGCGGACCGCACTATTGCCGAGCCGGTCAGATTTTGTTAATTTTACGGCAAGCCGTCTTAAATCATTCAAACTATTGCCCAAATCAGCAATCTTTCTGTAACCGTTGACGCGGTACTGTTGAGTAACCGCAGCGGAAACGAGGTTCAGAACCGATGGCTGATGATGACGCAGCTCGGATCGAGAAGTTGGAGGGCGAAATTGCCCGCCTACGTCGCTTTGTTGCGGATTATGCGGCCGAAGCGGCGCGGTTGCGCCATAATGATCAGGCGAGAACTCGGCAGAATAACCTCTCTCAGGCAACCCGTGTGACGGCTGAGGAAGCTGATTTCGCTTTGATGATGGGCAAGAAAGCCCCGCGCCCGACCCGTCGCAAATCGGCTTGATCTTCGAAAACGTCGGGTCTCTATAAATCTTGATTGATTGACAAAGATCGCGCGCGTCTTCTAGATCGGGATTTGTCGGTGACGCCTGAGGCCTTGATGTCGATGCCTTCTGTTTTGCGCGACGTCCGCTCGGGTGTCATAGGGATCCTCCCCATTGCTCTCGCCGCAGTTCCCTTTGGCCTGCTTTTGGGCAGCGAAGCGGTGCGTCGTGGGTTGAGCCCGGCAGAAATCAGCCTGATGAGTTTGATTGTTTTTGCAGGATCCGCGCAGTTCTTAACCGTCAGTATCTGGTCACATCCAGCACCATGGGCTTCACTCGCGCTTGCCGCCTTTCTGATCAATCTTCGCCATGTATTGATGTCAGCGTCACTCTCTCCAAAACTCAAAGACTTCCGGAAATCCCAAAAAGTACTGGTTGCCTTTCTGCTCGCCGATGAAATCTGGGCTTTGAATGAAAAACGCGCGATGAAACAACCCATCACGCCTGGCTTTTATTTTGGTGCAGCGCTCGGCCTTTATGTCATTTGGCTTGCAGCCACGGTTGCAGGAACGGTGCTTGGAGAAACCCTTCCCGCCCCTGAAACAATTGGCTTCGATTTTGTTTTTGCTGCCCTCTTCATTAGCCTTGTCACCGGCTTTGCCAAAACATGGCGCGCGCTGTCTGTGGTCATTACAAGCTTAGTGGCGTCGCTTCTTTTCAAATCATTCTTTGGTGGGACGGGATTTATTGTTGCGGGTGGACTTGCCGGTATGATTGCCGCGGCCCTTCTGCCGCCAGAGCGGAAAGTAGGGCTATGAGTCTTGATCCCGCAACTGTGATGGCCATCATCGCTATGGCGTTCGCGACTTATGCTACGCGCATCTCAGGCTTCATCATCGGCCCCTATCTGCCGGAACAGGGCCGCTTGAAACAGGCCCTTGATGCGGTGCCTGCAGCGGTTCTCACAGCCGTGATCGCGCCTACTTTATTCAACAGCCCGGCTGAATTATGCGCTGCGGTGGTTACGGCCATTGCGGCGCGTCGCCTACCCGCTTTGGGGGCGATCGCTTTAGGTGTTGGTGCCGTTTTGCTTGGCCGCCATTTTTTAGGACCATGGTAATCATGCTGCATCGCGCAACTCTTGCTGATTTTGAACCCATTCTGGCTTTTCAAGAACGCGCCTATCATGAAAATCGCGCGATCAAAGGCGTTGAACCTCTCCCCCTCAGCGTCGATTACACCGGCCTCTTCGACTATATGGAATTCTGGATCGAAGGACCGAGAGATAATCCTAAGGGCCTTGTCATCCTTGACCCCCGCCATGAACCGCCGGGCGACGCGCTTTCTATATGGAGTATAGCGACGGCCCCCGATCAGCGCGGGAAAGGCCTAGGCAACAAGCTTCTCGATTTCGTCGAGGCACGCGCGAAAGCGCTCAACCGGCGCGCCGTCACGCTCGTCACCAATAGCCGCCTACCCGAACGGATCGATTGGTATCTCCGTCATGATTTTGTCATCATGAGCCATGAAACCCTCGCCGACAGAATCGTCGTCCATATGCGAAAAAATATCGCATCCGATCGATAAGGATGGGCGTAAACTCAACTAATCTAGAGTTTTTGCTCTCACGTCGCGTCTCGCCCTACAAAAATGGAAGGTAAAGCCGTTAAAAATGCATGGCGAAACGCATTGGACGCGGGCCGCCAAGTTTGGTAATCCCATCAATCCTTTTTAGGATGTTGAGTTGTTTTTAACCCTATAAATAATGAGAACCAAAATGAAGAAGATTTTGATTGCTACGACCGCACTGCTCGCCCTCGCGATTGCTCCCGTCGAAGCGAAGACAAAGGCCCCTGCAAAGGCCGCTCCGACTCCTGTCGTGAATGATGCCACCGACGGCATTCTCCTTTGCGGCCTGCTCGTGGTCCCTGCCCGTTGCACGATGACTGAGCGTATTGTTGGTGGTGTCGTTTTCGGCGCAGTCATCGGTGCGGCTGTTGGTTCAGTTTACACCACAGTTGGTAGCGCAAATGTCGTTGGTCAAAGCATCGGGAACGGCGCACTGATCGGTGCAGGTGTGGGTGGTCTCGGTGGCGCTGCCCTCGGCCGCGCCAAGTAATTTCATTTGATCTAGGCCCGAACATCTGGGCTCACAAAAACAAAAGCCCTGCATGCATGCGGGGCTTTTTTTAAACCTCAGCTCTTCTCCTTATTATTTTGTTGAGAGCCTTAACGCATGATGATCTCATTTCCTTACATCCGTTTGATATCGACCCATCAAAGCGTCAAAATATTTTTGTTCGTTTTGTCTATCACTTTTATGTATTTTTCGACGGACTATGCTTACGCGGCGCAAACGCCCGATACCGTGAAGAAAGCGCGCCAAGCGTGCAGTCGTTTGGCTGAAAAAATTGCCAACACACGAAAGTTAAATAATAATACTGTTCAATCAGCCAGTAATTATAATGCTGATAAAGACACATGCTTTGCCCAAATTGAAATCTCGCAAGTCTTGCAATCAAAAAACGTAAACGAAAATCAAAATGAAAGCCAAGGCGAGGGACAAAGCGCAGTTCAAAATGAAAAGCGTCACCGTCAAGTTGTCCTAATGAACGCCACGGAGAATACAATTCTTGCCATTGTCATGTGGGAAGAACCGAAAGGTCTCCGCGTCGGTCATGTCTATGATCCAAGTTATGACGGTCCACGCGACGAATATGAAAAAGTTGAAGCCTATATGCGGAAAAAAATGGCGCTCAATCTGCGATGAATTTTTTTATATACTAGCGGAGCAGTAATCCATGAGCCTTGAGTCTGTGCGCGATTTCTTTGCTCGCCATGCACCCGACATTGAAATTATTGTGACAGAAACAAGCTCAGCAACTGTCAATGAAGCGGCAGCGGCTCATCAAGCGCGCCCTGAGCAAATCGCAAAAACTTTAGGCGTTTGGTTGAAAAACGAAGTGGTTCTCATTGTGATGAGTGGCACCGCGCGTCTTGATAATCGTAAGTTTAAAGACTGTTTCAGTGAAAAACCACGCATGGTGGATGCGGTCGAGATCACTTCACGCACAAGTCATCCTGTCGGCGGCGTATGCCCTTTCGGACTTGCAGAGCCTTTAAAAATTTATGCCGATGAAAGCTTAAAGGCCTTTGACATTGTGATCCCGGCGGCCGGCGCGACCAATGCCGCGGTCAAAATTGCACCAGAGCGCCTCGTCTCACTTGTCAATGCTGAGTGGATCGATCTCGTCAAACAAGATATGTGAGATCTATTTCTATAATCCTGAAAGATCTTCTGAACTCGGGTACCTTTCTTGATCATTGAAATCATGATCGCGCCTGTTATTCGCGGTCGAAGACGCGTGTCCGTTCAAACCCTCGCGTGCGAGATGATTGACATGGCGCAAGGTGCCATGTGCGAAGGGATCGGTGGCCATCTTAATCGATTGAAGTGCTAAACGAAGCGCATGAATTTCTTCAATCGCTTCCTTGATCAAATCATCCTTGACGTCGCTTTGATGATTTATGCGCTCAATCAGAGACATTTTGTGACTCTGGATTTGACCAACAAGTCTTCTCACAAATTCACGCAAAAGATCGTGATGACGTCCATGATGCCACTCTGGAGCCAAAGACGGTGTATCATACCAGTCTTGCGTGCTTTCCGGATGACACCCGATCAAACCGATCCGGTCTTTAATGATCGCCATCGGATCACCATTGGTGTAACGGGCAACCACGTCAAAGCGATCAATGTTGCTTAAAAACGTACAGCCATCATAGAAAAACATTGAGTCAGATGCGCCTTCCCATTCAATCCGCAATGCTGACCATTGGTATAACGGGCAACCACGTCAAAGCGATCAATGTTGCTTAAAAACGTACAGCCATCATAGAAAAACATTGAGTCAGATGCGCCTTCCCATTCGATCCGCAATGCTGTTTTGAAGGAACGTTTAATCTCGGTGCGCGGGCGCGTGATATATTGAACGCATTCCGTATGTGGCAAAAGGCCAAAATAGTTGCGCCCGCCCCAATAGGCACCCATGCAGATACCAAGATAGGCGCCACCTTGTTCTACAAAAGTACGCACGTGATCGCGCCGTAAAGCGAAGAGAGAGTTAAAACGATCCGCGTCGCCATCACCACCCGGCATGACAAGGAGATCAACGCCCTCAAGGCCTGCGGGGCTGATATCGGTGAGACCAATCAACCGAACATCATGGTCGCGCGACAAGACTTCAGCGACGGCCAAAGCGCATTGACGCGAACAAAGAGGGTGATGTTGAAAAATCGCAATTCGAGACATGCGCTAATCTTCACGCCCTCCGCGCGTCGGATCAAGGGCTTCGCGACTGCGTAAGCTGAAATCCCTACGGACTATTCCATAGGCGCCATGAGATCATGGGTCAAATGGAAAGGAATCACTGAGGAAAATGTTCAATATGAGTTTCGCCGGCGCGCCCATAATAGGTCACATGACGTCCGGTGATCCACACATGATAGCCAACGCATTCCGCCTCTTGCGAAAGACGTTTGAATTCCGGAAACTTGATACGGCCTTCTTGCGCACCACAAATGGCGGCACGCAGCGCTTCGCCATTGAACACATGCGCGATGGGGTGCTCTGGCAACTCGGCCGGAAGCTCAAAAAAATGATCGCCTTTATCGAAGAGACGGATGGATCCGGCGCGATACTCCACCTGATAGGATGAGATATTGAGCGCTATCAATCTTTCGACAACTTGACCGAAATGAATTGTACCCTTTTCAGTGTCGTCGAAGATTTTTTAATTGATCTTGCATGTTCAGCCCTAATCCGTTCACCGCATCAGATAAAATAACTTGCCAAAATAAAAAGAGCTGCTGCTCCAATCGTGTTTCACGTGAACATCATCCCCGCGATACGAAAACGGAAATTTTCTAAGTCTCTCGATACGCCCCATGCGTGAATGAGGTGTCCGCTTAAAAGGGCAAGGCAAGCGGTGTGCTCTTAAAAGGGCAAGGCAACGTAGATGTATGATCACAGAGGGCATACCCCAAATTTCTGTTAACGCAATCAGCAACAAGCCAAAAGGCACATGTTCGGCAAAATTTGCGTGAACGCGTGAAGCGCGTTCGAGCCGCTTATCTCCGCCGGTTCCAATGGCAACTTTTGCAGAACGACGCGCCCTGATCGTGCGGGCAGACAAAAATTAAAAAGCGCCGCAAAAATCGCAGCATAAGCGGGGACGATGATCATGATCTCTATCCTTGCGGAAAGTTTGCGTCGATCAATGATCTACACTTTGGGTGTAATGTTGTAGGTTTTTTCACGCGTCATCATGATCTTTAAGAGCGCGATAGCGCGGCAAACTCAACCCCCAATAGAGCCCCATCGCACGTAAACCGAACGCAGCCAGAAAGCCCAAGAAAATCGTGATATCTTCGTGAATGCCAGCGCGTGATAAGAGAACATAAACAAGCGCGCCTGCCAAAGCGGCGGTGATATAGATTTCTTGACGTAAAATGATGGGGCTACCCCCTCCAAGAATATCCCGGATGATGCCGCCAAAACTCGCACTCGCCACACCCATCGCGACAGCAATCACCGGACTCGCCTCGTGCGCCAAGGCGTTGCTTGATCCCGTGACGGCAAAAAGTGCCAAGCCCACCGCATCTAGCCAAAGCAGTAGGCGATAGCGATGGTTCAGAATATGCGCGAAGAAAAATATAGCCTTTGAGATGATGATACAAGCAACGAGATAGGCTGGTTGCTCAACCCAAAAAATGGGTTGCACACCTAAGAAAAGATTACGAATTGTGCCGCCACCAATACCCGTGATACTGCCAAGCAAAGCGAAGCCGACGAGATCCATCTCCTTGCGCGATGCAGCCAAAGCGCCTGTTGCGGAGAAGACAAAAATCCCGAACCAGTAGAGAAGATGAATGAGTTGCTGAATCATAAATCAACCCCACTTGCATGTCTTATAAGACGGCTAGAAGTTAGTCCTGTTCGACAAAAATGAAAAAGGCAAGTAAAAAGCCCCGCAACGAGCGAGACTTTTGGTAGACTATATCGAATAATCATCAGCCGAGAAAATCGACAACGCCCATATCAAGATCATAACGCGCATAAACGATTTTCACTTTTCCCTCATGCGCGAGTTCTTTGACAATGTCGCTTTCCGCTTTGACTTTTTCAGCGTTAAGACTCGTATTTTCACGCACTGACAAATCGATGAAATCGCCGCTCTTGCCCTTCATGGCTTTTGCCGCAGGAACAATCGCAACAACCATCGGCTTTATGAATCCTGGAAGCTTTGCGTCCTTCTCGACAACATCGCAAGCCGCTTGAACGGCACCACAACGGCTATGGCCCATCACCACCACAAGCGGTGAACCCAAATGTTCGGCGCCATATTCGATCGTACCCATCACGGCGGTGTCTGCGACATTGCCCGCATTCCGGCACACGAAAAGTTCACCCAAACCAACACCGCCAAAAATCAATTCCGGCGACACGCGGCTATCCGCGCAAGTCAATATGGTGGCCCAAAGTGATTGACCCTTGGCAACCGCGGTTCGGTTATTGGTCAATTCAGCCGCGCAGTGCTGCGGTGAACTTACAAATTTCTGATT
>VGCJ01000082.1 GCA_016870035.1 Alphaproteobacteria bacterium | reverse complement strand
GGCTTAGGAAAAATTGATCAAGAATGGACTTAAGATTCTAGAGGGTCACTCATGAGTATTCGCCTGATATTCCATGGTGCTGCCCGAAGCGTAACAGGATCTTGCTACCGGCTTGAGACGGACTCTTCAAAAATCGTAATCGATTGCGGCATGTTTCAAGGTTCAAAAACTGAACGCGAATTGAATTACCGTGCCTTCCCTTTCGCGCCTGATCGCATTGATGCTGTTCTGCTCACCCATGCTCATATCGATCATTCAGGACTTCTTCCAAAATTGATGAAGCAAGGTTTCACGAAAAAAATCCATTGTACTCAAGCCACGCGCGATCTCTGCGGGATCATGTTGCCCGATTCCGGCTTCATTCAGGAAATGGAAGTCCGCCAACTTAATACTCGTCGGTTAAAACGCGGCGAGAAAGAAGTTGAACCGATTTATACGCTACAAGATGCGCTTGCCTCGCTCGACTCCTTTGTGGGCCATCCCTATGAAAGCTGGATCAAGGTTACAAATGATATCCGAGCACGCTTCTGGAATGCGGGGCATCTTCTCGGTAGCGCTTCGATTGAAGTTGAAATCGAACGGCAAGATCAAAAGCCGCTTCGAATTCTTTTCTCCGGTGATATCGGGCCCGATAATAAAATGTTGCAACCCCTTCCGGAAGCGCCTGATCACTTCGACATTGTGATCTGCGAATCAACTTATGGTGGACGCAACAGATTCGAACGCAGTGAAGAAGGGCGACGTGATATATTAGCGCGCGAAGTCAATGAAGCGGCAAAGAAGAAAGGCGCGCTTCTCATTCCCTCCTTTGCGGTGGAGCGGACACAGGAACTGGTCACAGACCTCGTGAAACTTATGGATCAGGGTAAGGTTCCAAAGGCCACAATTTTTATTGACTCTCCGCTTGCCTCAAAAGCCACTGATATTTTCTCGCGTCACGCAAAAGCACTCGATCACGGCGCTGATCTTGTTCATGCCTTCACTTCACCAAATGTACAGATGACTGAATCGGTTGAAGACTCAAAAGCTCTCGCACGTTTTACGGGGTTTCGCATTATCGTTGCGGCCTCGGGCATGTGTGAAGCAGGCCGTATTCGCCATCATTTGAAAAATCACCTCTGGCAAGCATCAACAACCGTGCTGCTTTCAGGCTTTCAATCGGAAGGATCCTTGGGGCGCGTTCTTCAAGAAGGCGCGCAACAAGTGACCATTATGGGCGAGCCTATCTCTGTGAAAGCAACAGTGAAAAAGATCGAAGATTATTCCGGCCATGCAGACGGCACGGAGCTCGTTCATTGGATAAAACAACGACTCCCCATCGCACAAACACTCTTTATCACTCATGGTGAAGCCGAAGCGCAGGGCGCGCTGGCCCGCGACGCGCGGGGGCTTGGTGTGCCAAATGACTGCATCATCATTCCTACGCTTGATTCCGTTTATGATCTTACTGGTGCTACTTGCGCCTTCCTTATGGCCGAAACGCGCCCGCGTATCGACCCACTCATGATGGCGCGGCTTGATAGCCATAATGAGCTTGCCACACTGATTCTTGATATTCGCGATCAGCTTGAAAAAGCCGCCGATGAAAAATCACGAAATGTGATTTTAAGACGGTTGAGAAAAGCGCTTCAAAATGATGCCGCGCAGACTGAGCGCAGATGAGAGGCGTGAACCATGTATCTGTCATTCATCAGCTCTAAGAAAATACCGAATATCTTTCTCCTCTTGATTATCATTATTCTCTTCTGTGCGCCGGATAAAGCCGATGCCATGAATTGGGAAGGTCATGATGATTGGATGACGGAGCAGCAACATGCGAAAAAGCTCCTCAACAGCGTGCCTCATGCGAAGCCGCTGACAAGCGCTTTTCCCTCCTGCCAAGAACGCGAGGAAAAACACGCGCGCAATCCTTATGAACAGCGCCCAATTGCTGGCGTGAATTGCCTTAATGAGAACGACACGCGAAAAAGCGTCACGGAATAAACGCGCGCTCCCCAATTCATTGACTTTGTCGCCAAGATCAGCATCTTCACCGTCTGAAATTGAATGATTTGATCAAAGGGTGGACGTCATATGAAAGCGTTGAGTTGGGGAATGATCGGCGGTGGCGAAGGCAGCCAAATTGGGCCCGCACACCGGATTGCCACCGCAATGGATGGCCACTTTGTTTTCAAGGCGGGCGCCCTTGATGCTGACCCCGCGCGCGGTCGCGATTTCGCAGAACGTCTTGGGATCGCGCCGGATCGCGCTTATGGTGACTGGAAGGAAATGCTTACAGGCGAAAAAATCGCGCCGATCGCATTGATCTTGTCACTGTCGCCACGCCCAATTCAACCCATTTCGAAATCACCAAAGCCTTTCTTGAAGCGGGCATCGCGGTCCTTTGCGAAAAACCTATGACGGTCACGGTTGAAGAAGCCGAAGAGATTGCCGCAACCGCAAAAAGTGCAGGCACGATTTGTGCGGTGAATTATGGCTATAGTGGCTATCTGCTCGTGCGCGAAATGCGCGCGATGATCAAGCGTGGCGATCTCAGCAAGATCCGTTTGATCCGCACGGAATTTGTGCATGGCTTTCATGCAGACGCGGCAGACGCTGATAATCCGCGCGTGCGCTGGCGCTATGACCCCGCGCAAGCGGGTATCTCCGCACAATTTGCGGATTGCGGCATTCATGCGCTGCATTTGGCAAGTTTTGTTTCCGGTCAAGATGCAAAAGAATTATCGGCAAGCTTTGCCTCCGTTCTTGAAAGCCGCACGCTCGAGGATGATGCATGGGTTTCGATCCGCATGGATGGCGGCGCGCTTGTTCGTCTTTGGACAAGCTCTGTTGCCGTCGGCCGCATGCATGGCTTTAACATTGAAGTTTATGGCGAACGTGGCGGTTTGCGCTGGGCGCAAGAATGGCCGAACCAACTTTTTTATACGCCTTTGAATGGTCGCACGGAAATCATCGAACGCGGCAGCAATGGACAATCGCCCGAAGCCGCACGCGCGACACGCGTTACAATTGGCCATCCGGAAGGATTCACCACCGCCATTTCCAACATCTATCTCGATCTTGCCGAAGTCATTTGCGCGAAAAAGGAAGGGCGTACGCCAAGCGCTCACGCAATCTCTTTTCCCACAGCGGTTGATGGGTTGCGTTCGATTGCGGCAATCAAAGCGGCGGTTCACTCCAATCAGTCAGGCGGTCAATGGATCGACGCGCGACCGCCTTCGTTAAGATAAGAGCTTAAACTCTTTCACGCATTAAGAAGCGATTTGAGATTGAATTTCGGATCGGCCAAAGCCTGATGATCCGGATGGCTTCTTTTCGCAATCAGCATCTCGGCCAAACGAATATCTTTGGCGATTTTATTGCCGCGACTTAATCCGCTTGCACCGACAAGACGACCTTCTACGTCAAGATGAAAGAGAATTTCGCTCTTGTCATCAAGCATACGCTTGACGATAGTGACGCCTTCCGACGGAAGTCCTGCGATCTGCAAAGTGAGATCGTACTGATCTGACCAAAACCACGGCACCGATTGATAAGTACCTGTGGAACCAATTATCGCACGTGCGGCATGAGCGCCCTGCTCTTGCGCGGCACGCCAACTCTCAAGCCTCATACGCTTCATACCGTAAAGCGCATGAGGAAAGGAACAACAATCTCCCGCTGCAAAGATAGCGGGATCAGAGGTACGAAAACACGCATCAACCGCAATCCCATTATCGATCGTGAGACCGCATTGTTCCGCGAGGTCCATATTTGGCATAGATCCGATCCCTGCAAGAATGATGTCGCTCATGATCTCCGTTCCATCAGCCAACGTGACTTTGCGTGTCGGGCTAATCGATGAAATCGATTGACCGATATGGAACTGAACTTGTTCTTCGCGATGCCGCGCCTCGATGCGTGCGGCTAGGGCCTCAGGTACAGCGCGACCAAGAAGACGCGGCGCTGATTCGATTAAAGTTGTTTGTACCTGCCTTTGGCGTGCGGCGGCTGCAAGCTCCAATCCGATGAACCCACCGCCAATGATCGTCAAACGATAATCGGGCGCAAGAATATCAAAAAAAGCCTTGGCATCAGAAAAATCCCGAAATAGACGCGCTTGCTGAATTTCACGACCATCAATCATAAGCGCGCGAGGGCGTGCTCCGGTTGCCAAAAGCAGACGATCATAAGAGATCATCTCACCATTTGTTAAAACCACGCTCTTTATAGTGCGATCAATCTCAGTAACACGTTGATCATGATAGACGGCAATATTTTCTCTTAAAATTCGATCCGTACCTGAAATAGGTTTAATCGAAATTCCATCAGGGCCCGGCTTTGATAAAGGCGGCTTTTCATAAGGCTCAACCGCCTCACCATGAATCAACGCAATCTCGCCCGTATATCCTTCATCGCGGAGCGTGAGCGCAGCACATATGCCGCACTCACCTGCACCAATGATCACAATCGAGCGGAGATCGCTCATATTGAAACAGTAATTTCCGTTTTGCTTTGCATGGATTTCACAGCTGCATCCGCAAGCTCGAGCGCTTTCAATCCATCAAGACCAGTGGGTGTGATCTCCGAACCCGTCGTAATCGCTTTTACAAAACTCTGCAGTTCCGTGCGATAGGCAGCGGCGTAACGCTCCATAAAGAAGTCAAGGAGCGGTGCATCATGATAGCCTTCTTTATTGGCAAGCGTCACGGTGTTGTTATGAACATTCGCCGCGCTGACCGCTCCTTTAGAACCATGAACTTCGATACGTTGATCATAGCCATAAGTCGCGCGACGCGAATTGGTGATAACGGCAATCTTCCCGGACTTTGTGCGCAAAGTCGCTGTCGCGGTATCCACATCACCAGCCGCACCAATCGCAGGATCAACGAGAACCGAACCGGTGGCCGTGACACCGATGATTTCATCATGGCCCAACAGGAAGCGCGCCATATCGAAATCGTGAATCATCATATCAAGGAAAAGACCACCAGAGCGCTTGATATAATCAACAGGCGGCGGACCCGGATCACGCGATGTTATCTGAACCAATTCGACAGACCCAATATCACCTGCATCAATACGCGCGCGCGCCGCAGCAAAATTTATATCGAAGCGGCGATTAAAGCCGATCACCAATTTCGCCTTTGTCGCATCAACCGTCTTTAGACAGGCGCGCACACGATCCGCTGAAAGATCCACGGGCTTCTCGCAGAAGATCGCTTTACCCGCCTTCGCTGCCAATTCAATTTGATCGGCATGCATATCAGTTGGCGTGCATATCAACACGGCATCAATTGATTTATCGGCAAGGATTTCCTCAACTGAGGCTCGACGTGCACCGGACATTTGAACAATATGATCTGCCGCCGCATCAATCGGATCATAAACGGCGGAAAGCTTTGTACCCGGAATACCAAGGATGGCGGTGGCATGTGTTTTTCCAATACGGCCCGCACCCAAAAGTCCGAAACTGATTGTCATCGTCTTGATCCTTATTCTACATAATTTAGCTTTATAAAATTGCTCGTTGCTTAACCGATATCGATAAAAATCGCATCGCCCTCGGTTTTGGTGGGATAGGTTTTCAAATCAATACAGACGGGCGCGCCTTTCGCCGCCCCTGTGCGATAATCGAACCGGCCATTATGTTTCGGACATTCGATTGTGTAGTCCATGACCAACCCATCCGCGAGATGGATCTTTTCATGGGTGCAAAGACCATCGGTGGCAAAAAATTTGTCGTCCTTGCGATAGATCGCATAGGTCGCACCGCCATGATCAAATCGAATGACATCCTCGTTAGGGATGTCATCGACTGCACAAGCCTTAATCCAATTCGACATCTTATCCTCTTTCATCTCACCGCTTACCGGGGACTTAGCACTAAATCATTTTGATGCACGCATTTTCTTTCGTAATTCCGCCATTTCATTTTTCGGCGCAGAGACGAGGTAGGGAGCCGAAGGATATGCACCCCTTTGTACTTCTTTGACAAAGCTTTTAAAGGCCTTGATCCTAAGTTCCTGAATCCGATCAAACTCTTTTGCAAGATCAACATATTTTTTGGAGTGTCTCGGCATATGGCCACGATTCGTGCCGAGGACATCACACGCGAAAAGATATTGGCAATCGCCGCCCGCACCACCCCCCATCGAGACAAGAAAGAGCGATGTATGCTTTGATATTTCCTCAGTGACTTCGGGCGGCACAACTTCAATCTCGACGCCAAAAGCGCCTGCCTCTTCATAGGCGCGGCAGCGCTTATAAATCTCCCACGCGCTCTCCGCCGTTTTACCGACCGCTTTAAAGCCCCCCGTCCAGGTGCAAAAATGCGGGATCAATCCGACGTGACCGATGACAGGTATTTTTTCATCCGCCATGCGACGGATCGTGCCTAGAGAGGCTGCACAATAGACCGCATCGGCACCATGCCGCATCATCTCATAACCCCAACGCAGGAAATCATCCGTCGTGCCCTGATTGTCCCAAAGCGCCAGTCCAGGAACCGCAAAAAGAGTCGGCGCCACTTTACGAAAATTTTTATCGGCTAGCATCGGCGGCGGCACAGAAACCATATCGATCCCTGCTGCTTCCGCTGCCGCCAATTCTTCCCAATTTTCAACTCGCATCATTGTATATTGATATTTGCCCTTATTCGCACGGATATCAGCGATGGTTGGTCGCTTTCTTGAAGTCATAAATCCCTCCCCGATTTGAATTTGTTTTTATTAAATCTTGTAACTCTTAAACCGAAAAAAATCTGATTGCTATGTAGCAGATTTTTGACGCTTTGCCATACGTTCATTCATGCGGCAATCAGCGTCTTGTCTGCCATCATGCCATGTACCGAACCATTTATCGAAGGGAATGAGCCCATCACCATAATTTACTTCAAAATATTTATGGTGAAGATAATGAATATAGGAATGTGTATCGAGTGTTTTCTCGTCACCGAGTTCAATTTTATCAAATCCGGTATGGCCCGGTATTACACCGAAACCCCGCATAATGAAGTTGATAAAGCGCAAGCAAAGGATGAGAGGGAATGATTACATGCAAAAAGGCCACACCAAGATAAAGAAACACTTCAACAGGGTGCATGGAAAGTAAGGAAAATGGCGATGGATTTACGGAATTATGATGTACAGAATGAAACAGCCGATAGAAGGGGCCCCAATGAAGTCCGCGATGGATGAGATAGAAATGCGTCTCATGAATAACAGGCACGATCAAAGCCAATGCGGCGAAATAAATTGGATGATCGATCAAAGTGGGCAAAGACGGAACTTGATGCGCGTAGAAAGACAAAATCACATATTGAATAAAGGTCCAAAGCGGCATCGCAATGAGAAGAGTTCTAAGCACATTGTCAATGATCTGACTTTTGAACCAGAACACATCGCTTTTATTGTCGGAAGGACACCTTACGTTGAATTTAAAACGTTGACCCTGCACCTGCATCACATAGAGACGTATCTCGAAGAAACCATAAAAAAGCATTAGCGCGAATGTATTCAAGAGATAGAGTTGCAAAACGACTATAAGTTCAAAATCTTGAAATCGCGAAAGATCGGGTAAAAGATAAGCCCACCACAAATAGGCCGATGCCGCAAAAAGCAGATTGAACAGCAAGAAATATGAGGGAATCCATTTCAGCAGGGCTAAAGGTCTTGGTGGAAACATAAAGAGTGGCGCGGTTGATGCCGATTCATCGGGCGTCCAATCACCTCTTTTGTTGCGCGAACCAAAGGCTAAATCATCCATCACGACGCACTCCCACACGCGTAATCATTGCTGATTGAATTGAGCAAAATATTCATCACACATTTTCCTTTGTCACCGTGACGAAGGGAATAGGCCGAAGATCGACAGCCTGTTCGAGCAATCCCAAGCGATAAAGTGCCATGTCCAATGCGCGACGTGCTTGTGCCTCTGGCACTTGATCAATGACCGCGGCCATTGTGCCATCACGTAGCGAGGCACTTGAGCGCTCTGTCAATTCATGACCGATAAAGCAAATGTTTTTACCGCGCGGATGACGACGCAACACGTCTGACAAGGTCGAATTCGCTCCGCCAGCATTATAGAGGCCTACGAAATTATCATGCTGGTCGAGCGCATCTATCAGCATCTCTCGTGCGCGTTCTGCCTCATCATTGTGAAAGCTCACCGCATCAAAATGAAACCCGCTATAACCTTGCCTTTGAATATAATCAGAAAAGCCAGAAACCCGTTGTCGATGCGCGTCATAAATACCAGAGTGACACATCGTGAGGATGCGGCCAGATCTTTTTTGAAGACCGCACATCAAGAGCCCTGCCATTCGCCCGGCTGCGGCGTTTTCAATACCAATATAATCAGCATCAAGCCCCTTCATCCGCGAGACAATTTGAACGACTGGCACGCCGCATGAGCGCAGCGCAAGAAGTGCGCGACGAACAGAAGGATGCTCGGGCGCAGCAATGATGATCGCAGAACGACGAACAGAAAAATCGGATAATCTTCGCGCAATTGCCTCGGGATCCGTATCATCCATAAAGCTGCGATGCACCGAAATGGCGGGGTCAAGAGTCGCTGCGATGCGCGCAAAAGCGCGTGCCATAGGGGAAGAAATTCCGACTCGGTTGCAATTCTGAACAAGGCAAAAAAGTTACTTCGAATCACGTAAATCAATAAATGCGAATAATGAAAAGGCTCTGGGCTCCAGTGCCTTTTTATGTGCTATGTCCATTAATTAAGTCATGGCTATTTTCGAATAAATCGATTTTCTCGATCACACGCCACGTACATCAATGTCTACTTTCTCAAAAAGTTAAATTTGACACTTCATAAAGAAAGCCTTAAACCCCGCATTTCAAATTCCGACATTCATACCCAGTCTCAATATAGGGCAGAACAGGATAGGAAAAAATTGGATTTCAACATTAGCGCTGATCTTTTCCTCGCATTTGGCATTTGTCTGGCGGCGGCACTTGCGACTGTGCTTGGCTGCCTCTTTGTTATTTTCTCACACGAACCTAATCCACGCACTCTCGCCTTCGGCCTCGCATTTGCAGGCGGCGCGATGGTCTATGTATCGATGATCGAGATTTTCGCAAAATCGCAAGCGAGCTTTGGCGAAATCTATGATCCGAAAAAAGCTTATATCTATACAACATTCGCATTTTTTGCAGGTGTCGCTGCTTTGGCTCTTCTCGATAATCTCATTCCAAGACCGCATGACATGATTTTGGCTGAGAATAATGAAGCAGCGCGGGTCAAGCGTGTCGGACTGATCGCTACACTTGCGATAACTGCGCATAATTTGCCTGAAGGTCTCGCAACCCTCTTTGCTACGCTGGATAATCCAGTTATTGGTGCATCACTTGCTGCAGCGATTGCAATCCACAATATCCCTGAAGGAATCTCAATCGCCATTCCGGTTTACTATTCAACGGGCAGCCGCAAAAAAGCGATTATAGCAACAGGATTATCTGCTCTCGCAGAACCGGCAGGTGCAATCATCGGTTATGTTCTTTTGGCACCATTTTTAGGTCCGCTCGTCTTTGCGATTGTCTTCGGCATGATCGCAGGCGCAATGGTTTTTCTCTCGCTTGACGAACTTTTACCAACAGCAAAGCGCTACGCCAAAGGACATGAGACTGTCTACGGCATCATCGGCGGCATGGGCGTTCTCGCCGCAAGCCTGATTTTATTTAAGGTGTAATCAAATCTGACCAAGGAAGGTCGGAAAAATATTGAACTGCCCCCACTGAGTGGTCCAGTTTGATTGTTAGTTCATCGTGGG
>VGCJ01000081.1 GCA_016870035.1 Alphaproteobacteria bacterium | reverse complement strand
GCTTTGGCCATTCTGTATCAAGGATTGAATACCATGCCGTGTCACGATTTCGTCCACGTACGATCATATGTTGGCGAAAAATTCCTTCGAATGTGAAGCCAAAGCGATCTGCCGCGCGACGCGACGGCGCATTCAAAGAATTGCATTTCCATTCATAACGGCGATAGCCGAGCGTGTCGAAAACATAGCGCATCAACAAATATTGTGCTTCGGTTGCACTGGGCGTTTTTTGCAGGGGCGTGCCATACATGATGTTGCCGACTTCAATCACGCGATGCGCGGTGTCGATACGCATCAAAGTGGCATAACCCACGGCTTTGCCGGATTTTTTATCGATGATTGCATAAAAGAGAGGATCTTCAGACTGCGCTTTACGTTCAATATGCGCTTTGAAGGCGGCGTGATTAGCAAAAGGCGCTTCAAAGAGATATTGCCAGATCGAATCTTTATCAGCGCCATGCGAGGCAGTATAAAGATCATCCGTATGTTTTTGAGGATCAAGCGGTTCAAGACGCACATAATGACCGTCATGCACAATGCGTTCAGGACGCGGCGCCGGATGCGCATTCACTTCAACACCAATCGGAAGCTGCGTGATCGGATCAGATGTTAATGAGGGAATAAAAGAAGACATAGATTTTTATATTCGATCTTGCTTCGTCCCGAATGCTTATCGCAATGAAATTATTCTCAGCCCTAACGAGTGAGGCGGAGCAATTCGGTTATGAAACCAAATTGCTCCACATCAATCAACACACTCAGTGATTATCTCTCGCAACGCTGAATTTCTGTGCGACGCGTTGATATTTTACGGCGGATTTAAGCACCATGCCGTCCGACAATTGATCAACCATCGAACGTTGGATTTCCTGCCATGGTGTCTGGCTTGCCGGATATTTGAAGCCGCCATGTTTCATCAATTCTGCACGCCGTTTTGCGAGTTCTTCTTTAGAGATTAAAATATCAGCTGTACCTTTTTTCAAATCGATGCGCACGCGGTCATTGGTTTTCAAAAGCGCCAAGCCACCATTCGCTGCCGCTTCCGGTGACGCGTTCAAAATCGAAGGCGAGCCGGATGTGCCGGATTGGCGACCATCCCCAATGCATGGCAATGAGGTGATACCCTTTTTGATCAAAGCGGCTGGCGGCTGCATATTCACAACTTCTGCCGCGCCGGGATAACCAATCGGGCCCGTGCCGCGAATGAAGAGCATACAGTTTTCATCGATTTTCAGTTTCGGATCATCAATGCGGTGATGATAATCTTCCGGTCCTTCGAATACGATCGCGCGACCTTCAAACGCTTCCGGATCTTTCGAGTTTGAAAGATAGCGGTTGCGGAATTCTTCTGAAATCACGCTTGTTTTCATCACAGCGCTGTCAAAGAGATTGCCTTTGAGCACCAGGAAGCCCGCATCTTTTTTGAGCGGCTTTTCGATCGGATAGATGACATCATAATCGAGCACTTTGGTCTTTTTGCAATTCTCGCCCATGGTCTTGCCATTTACGGTGAGCGCTTGCTCGCGAATGAGTTTCTTTTTCATGAGTTCATTCACGACGGCCGGTACGCCACCGGCACGGTGATATTCTTCACCAAGATATTTGCCTGCCGGTTGCAAATTCACGAGCAGCGGCACTTTATGACCAAATTTCTGCCAATCCTCAACTTTCAATTCGACACCGATATGGCGTGCAATCGCGTTGATATGAATAGGGGCATTAGTTGATCCACCAATCGCTGAATTAATGATGATCGCGTTTTCAAAAGCTTCACGCGTCATGATGTCGGACGGTTTCAAATCTTCCCACACCATCTCTACAATGCGCTTACCGGTATCATAAGCGTTCTGGCCGCGCTCACGATAGGGTGCGGGAATGGCCGCGCCACCGGACAAAGTCATGCCCAGCGCTTCGGCAAGTGAATTCATGGTTGAAGCGGTGCCCATCGTGTTGCAATGGCCAACGGAAGGCGCTGATGAAGCGACAATATCCATGAACTCATCATATTCGATTTCACCCGCAGCGAGTCGCTCACGGCTCTTCCACACAACGGTGCCCGAGCCCGTGCGTTCGCCATGATACCAGCCATTCAACATCGGACCACCCGAGAGAACGATGGCCGGGATGTTCACAGTCGCTGCGGCCATAATGCAGGCCGGCGTTGTTTTATCGCAGCCCGTAGTGAGCACGACACCATCAAGCGGATAACCATAAAGCACTTCGACTAAGCCGAGATAAGCAAGGTTGCGATCAAGCGCAGCAGTTGGGCGTTTACCAGTTTCCTGAATCGGATGGACGGGAAATTCAAAAGCCACCCCACCCATCGCCGTGATGCCGTCACGCACGCGCTTAGCGAGTTCAAGATGATGGCGGTTACACGGCGACAAATCCGAACCCGTTTGCGCAATGCCGATGATCGGCTTACCGGATTGCAACTCCTCACGCGTGAGACCGAAATTGAGATAACGCTCAAGATAGAGCGCGGTCATGCCCGGATTGTCGGGATTGTCGAACCAAAGCTTCGAGCGCAACTCGCGTTTTTTTCCGCTCGCGGCTTTGCTGCCTGTCCCTTTACCGATTGTGGACTTCGCCGCACCGCTCTTTTTCGAAGCTGCCATTTCGTTCTCCCCGTCGATCATGAAAGGGCCTTCCCCGCTTTTGGGTGGCCCAGCGTTGATTTCCTTCCTAGCATCGCCCTAAATGGATGTCGAAATCAATAAGCGAGAGACCTCGAGAGGGGCGGAGGAGCAATGTCCATGCTGCACATCACTGACGCATTTTCACGCATCGGCGAGGAAAACGCTTTCGCGGTGCTGGCCCGCGCCACGGAATTGCAGCGGCAAGGCAAGGACATCATCAATCTCGGTATCGGCCAGCCCGATTTCAGGACTCCGGTAAATATTGTTGAAGCCGCCATTAAAGCGCTCAAAGACGGCCATCACGGCTATACGCCTGCGACAGGCATTCTGCCGCTGCGCGAGGCGGTGACGGCCGATCTCCATAAACGATTTGGCGTCGATGTGTCCCCCGAGCTTGTGATGATCGTGCCAGGCGGCAAAGTGACAATGTTCATGGCGATCCTGATGTTTGGCGACGCGGGTGCGGATATTCTCTATCCGGATCCCGGGTTTCCGATTTACCGCTCGATGATCGAGTTTACCGGCGCGCGTGCCATTCCCGTTCCGATTCGCGAAGAAAATGGTTTTGCCTTCTCGGCAGAAGAAACGCTTTCTTTGATTACACCGAAGACGCGGCTGCTCATCATCAATTCCCCCGCGAACCCGACCGGCGGCGTGACTCCAAAAGCCGAGATCGACAGACTCGTGAAGGGGCTCGAGCGGTTCCCTGATGTCGCGATCATGTCGGACGAGATCTATGCGCAAATGACTTATGATGGCGAGAAGCACCAAACACTTCTCGCTTATCCAGAAATTCGTGATCGTCTTGTTCTGCTTGATGGCTGGTCGAAAACCTACGCGATGACCGGATGGCGGATGGGCTATTCGGTATGGCCGAAGCCGCTTTATGACGCTGCGCGCAAACTCGCGGTGAATTCTTTTTCTTGCGTAAATGCATCCGCACAATATGCAGGCCTTGAAGCGCTCACCGGCCCGCAAGATGCGGTGCATGCGATGGTTCAAGAATTTGATCGCCGCCGCAAAGTTGTGATCGAAGGACTGAACAAATTACCGAACGTATCTGCGGCAACACCAAAAGGCGCGTTTTACGCGTTTCCGAATATTTCGAAAACCGGCTGGCGGGCAAAGCCTCTCGCCTCTGCGCTTTTGGAAGAAGCGGGCGTGGCGACCATCGGCGGACCGGATTTTGGTGTCTATGGCGAAGGCTTTATTCGCCTCTCTTACGCCAATTCAACCGAGAATATTTTACGCGCGCTCGAGCGGATTGAAAAATTCTTGAATGAACACGCACAGAAGTAGACATCGCCATCATTGATCGCAATGACGAATAACTTACCGAAGCAAAGTACAGGCCTTCGCGAGTGTCGTGACCCGTTTCCAATCGCCCGCTTTCACAGCATCAGCGGGTGTGATCCATGAACCGCCGACGCAAACAACATTCGGGAGAGCGAGATAGGATTTCGCTTTCACTTCATCAATGCCGCCGGTCGGGCAAAAGATAAGATGCGGCAAAGGCGCTGAAAGTGATTTCAAATATGCAACACCGCCGGCAGGTTCTGCTGGAAAAAATTTTAAGATATGAAACCCAAGTTCAGCCATCGTCATCGCTTCACTTGCGGTGGCAACACCGGGAAGCAAAGGTACTCCAGCATGCGCGGCCGCTTCCGCAAGTTTAATTGTTGAACCGGGGCTCACGAGAAAACGCGAACCTGCCGAACGCGCTTCCTCAACTTGACTGGCCGATAAAACCGTACCCGCGCCGACAATCGCGTCAGGCACCGCGTGCGCAATGGCCTCAATCGCTTTTAATGCGCCTTCGGTTCTCAAAGTGACTTCGAGAACCGGCAGACCACCTTCAACAAACGCCTGCGCCAAGGGCACAGCATCATCAGGACCATGAACGGTGAGCACCGGTATTACCGGTGCTCGTTTCAAGATCCCGAGAAGCCCAGCTTGATGATCCATTGATCTGACCCTACTTGGCAGGTTTTGCTTCAAGCGAGGTCGCGCCCGCTTTCGCTTGTAGCTTGGCTGCTTTCTTTGCAGTCCGTGCTTCACGACGACGCTGACGCGCCTCCGAAAGATTGGCAATCAGCATCAATGCCGCGGGCGTGACAACCAATGTGAGGATGGTCGCAAAACCCAATCCGAACACGATCGCTGCTGAAAGATGCGTCCACCATTGCGTTGACGGCGCGCCGATCGCGATGTCGCGATTGACGAAATCGAGATTGATCCCGAAAGCAATCGCCAACACGCCGAGAATGGCCGTGACCGCTGTCAAAACAACTGGGCGTGCACGTTCACGACAGGTCTCGATGACCGCATCATAGGCGCTCACACCCTCATGCCGTAATCGATCATAAGTATCGATCAGCACGATGTTGTTGTTCACGATCACGCCCGCATTCGCGATGATGCCAATACCCGTCATCACAACGCCGAAGGATTGACCCATAATCATAAGCCCAAGTAACACGCCGATGGTGGATAGAACAACGGCGGAGAGCACCAGCAAGACGCTTGTGAATTTATTAAATTGCGCAAGCAGGATCGCAAAGATCAAGAATATCGCGGTGCCGAACGCTTTCGACAAGAAGGCACCGGCTTTAGCCCGTTCTTCATCTTCACCTTTGAGCTTGAAGGTGACGCCCGGTCCAAGATCAATCTTCGACAAAGAGTCGACAACCTTTTGCTGAACCACCGCCGACTGCACACCTTCAGCGACATTCGATGAAAGTGTGATCACACGGCTACCAGCCACGCGATTTAACTGACCCACGCGTGGGCTCGGTGTGCGGGTTACGAAATTGCCAATCGGCACTGAGCCCACTTGCGTGTTGATTCGCAACTCCTCGATATCATCGAGCGTACGCTTGTCTTCTGGAAAACGCAGAATGAGATCAACCGATTTGTCCGTATCATTCGGACGATATTCTGAAATTTTCACACCATTGGTAACAAGCTGCAATACTGCGCCGACGCTTGTGGCACTTGCGCCATATTTCGCAGCTTCCGCTTTATCGACATTGATAGTCCAATCAATACCGGGCAGAGCCAGACCATTATCGAGATCACGAATATCAGGATTGGCTTCAAGCACAGCCGCAACTTTCTTTGCTGCCGGAATGAGATAGGCAGGATCAAGCGCTGAGAGTTGAACCTGAATGGCTTTACCCGTCGGAGGGCCACCTTTTGGCGCGGTGACTTCAATCGAAACACCCGCAATATCCGCCGTCTTTGTGCGGATTTCTTCCATAATCACATGCGCAGGACGACGATGCTGCCAATCGATGAATTCGAATTGAATTGATCCGATTGTATCTTCGGACACTTCGCTTGAGCCTTTCTGACTTTCGCCCGAACGCGCATAGACAGTCTTCAATTCATTCATCGATAGAATGCGCTCTTCTACTTGGCGAACGAGCCGATCCTTTTCGGTAATTGAAAGATTACCGCGCGCATGAATTTGCACGATGCCGTAATCGGGTTCGACATTCGGAAAAAATTCAACACCCTTACCAAACACACCATAGGCTTTGATCACAGCGACAAGCATGAAGAAGGCTGCAGCAAGAGTAAGGCCGGGATGTTGCACACAAAAACGCACAAGGCGCATATAGAATTCCTTCTTGCGCGCACGATCATCATGCGGATGATCGGCGGCTTTACCGAGAAGTGCGCCCAGGGTCGGCGTGAAAAACAATGCCACGGCAAGCGAGGCTGAAAGCGTCGCGATCAAAGTAAGTGGCATATATTTCATGAACTCGCCGACAATGCCCGGCCAGAACAACAAAGGAGAAAAAGCCGCAATACGCGTCAATGTCGCTGAAATAACAGGACCTGCCATGCGTTTCGCTGCCAAGGAGAAAGCCTGTTTCGGATCCATGCCTTCAGCCATACGCCGCTCAGCATATTCTGAAACAATGATCGCATCATCGACCAACATCCCGACCGCAAGAATGAGCGAGAACAATACGACGATATTGACGGTGAGACCTGCCAATTGCAGCGCGAAAATACCCGCCAAGAAAGATCCCGGAATCGCAATGCCTATAAAAAGTGAAGGACGTCCGCCCAAAACCATCATCATAATGACAAGCACAAGCAGAACGGCTGTGACGACGCTGTTTTGCAATTCATGCAACATGTCGCGAATAGTTTTCGATTTGTCCTGACTGAATGTCACAGACACGGTGCCCGGCCACGAGGCCTGCAATTTGCCGACAACATATTTGACCGCATCAACCGTTTCGATGAGGTTTGAACCGGTGCGTTTTGACACTTCAATCGTGATTGCAGGCTTGCCATTCACACGCGTGATCGAAGTTGCGTCTTTAAATGTCGGTCGCACTTCGGCGACATCACCCAAAGTGACACTAGCACCCGCAGACGCTGTCACTGGTAATTTCAAAATGTCTTCAGGTCTTTCAATCAGCGCAGGAACTTTCACCGCAAAGCGACCGGTGCCGCCCTCAAGCGCGCCAGCGGCAACAAGACTATTTGATTGCGAAACGCCACCGATCAAACTGTCGAGACTGATGCCATAGCTCTTCATCAACATCGGCTCGGCGATGATTTCGACCACCTCGTCGCGCGCGCCCCTGAGATCGGCGGATAACACACCTGGAATCGCCTCAATCGCATTTTTCGTGCTGCGCGCGATACGCAACAAAGTGCGCTCTGGCACATCACCGGTTAGACCGACAACAAGAATCGGAAAGAGCGAGAGATTAACTTCACGGACTGTAGGTTGATCCGCGTCTTTCGGTAGATCCCGTTTCGCATCATCAACTTTCGCACGCACATCGGCGACTGCTTTTGTTGAATCAAATCCGGCTTGAAATTCAAGAAGCACAAAGCCGCCGCCTTCATAAGCGGTTGAGCGCATTTCTTTTACATTAGAAACGGATTTGAGTTGCGTTTCCATGGGCCGCAACAACAGACGCTCCGAATCTTCAGGGCTAATGCCGCGTTGCGAAAGTTGCACATAGACGATTGGCACACGCACATCGGGTTCGGCTTCTTTCGGAATTGTCGTATAGGCGACAAAACCGGCGAACAACAAAAAGGCCAGAAACGCAAGCGTCAACCGCGCATGCGAGATTGCAAAATCAATAGGATTTTTCATAAGGGTCAGTCCCTAATCCGAATACGTCAGCCGAGTTTCATCGGGACGGGCTCAACCACCTGTCCCTCTTTTACAAAATCCTGTCCCTGCACGATAATTTGCGCGCCGGGTTGAATGTCTGAAACGAAAAGATAATCCGTTTGGTCTTCAACCAAACCCACCGGAACAAAAATCACTTTGTTATCCTGATCAACCACACGCACACCGAGCTTGCCTTCAGCCGAGAAGGTTAGAGCGGAGCGCGCCACTTTTGTTGCATTAACAGGCGCGAGATAAAGCGTGACTTCAGCGGTAACACCATCTGCAATTTTACGTTCGGGATTTGCGAGGCTCACATCGATGCGATAGGTCCGCGTTTGCGGGCTCGCGCGGTTCGAAATGAAGCGCACTGTACCAGACGCCTCTTCACCACCAATCAAACGCACATCGGCTTTGTCACCGACTTTCACACCAGCCAAGCGGCGTTCCGAAATTTCGACGACCGCCAACATCGGATCAAGCGACATGACTTCAGCGACAGGCGCACCAGGCTGCAAGCTTTGACCCAAAGTTGCCGGCACTTCATTGATGATGCCTGACACAGGTGCCAGAACTGTTCCGCGATCGCGCTCTGCTTGAGCGGCCGCCAATTGCGCTTGTGCCGCCTTCAGATCCGCTTCGAATTGCGCAATACCAAGCTTGGCAAGATTGCCGCTTTCAACAAGCACGCGCTTGGCTTCATATTCTTTTTGACGTTGTTCAACACGCGCTTGCGCTTGCAGCACATTTGACTCGCGCGCTTCATCGGAGAGCACAGCGATCACATCACCCTGCTTCACGACCGAGCCACGACGCACTGTCAATTCCGTCACAACGCCGCTCGTGCGAGCAATCGCCATTGTGCGGACATCTGCTTCGGTGCGGCCCGACAAAGTAAGCTTGCGCGAACGCGGTTCAACAGACGCTGACAAAACCGAAACTTGGAATGGCTTTGTCTCCACCACTTTCGTATTGACGGGCGGCGCTTCCTTTTTTGTCAAAGCACCTGACGCAATCCAGACGATTGCGCCAACAACAAGAAGGATGGCGGTGATGCGGCTCCATAGCATAGTCAGTTTCCTAGCGAGAATTTATATTGTTAAGGGCAGAACAGGGGTGAAGTAACACAGCACCGCACAAAACAGCACCGATCAAATCAAGAAGAGTGGCGACTTCGGTTTCACTTTCAAAACCGGGATCAAGCGCCCGGCGGCGGATGAGCCCATCGGAGAGGGTCAGAATCAAACGCGCCACCGCATCGAGATCAATTGAGTGATCGATTTCACCTTTAGATCGCGCTTTCTCGCATACGGCAATGATGCCGCGCCGGACTTCCGCTTGAACGCCTCCCATGACATCGGCAATCGCAGGATTGCGAGCGGCTTCGCTCCAGATTTCGAGCGTAAGAACGGCTTTTTCTCTCGGTTTTTCAATAAAATGGTGGCGACCTAAAGAACGGAACGCCCCCATCAAATCAACCGTATCCACTAAAGCTGCAAAATCACCGGCGATTTCGGCCCGATCCCGCTCAATGAGAGCGAGAATCAACGCGTCTTTTGACGGAAAATAGCGATAAAGATTGCCCGGAACCATGCCAGCTTCGCCCGCAACATCCTGCATCGTCGTCCGGTGGAAGCCGGAACGGGTAAAACAGGTCTCCGCCGCATCAAGGATCTGCGGGCGACGGTCCAAATAACGGGGGGCACGGGCAAGGGACATGGCTCAACGCAATTAGTGAATGAACGTTCATTCGTCAATTAACCAGCGGTTGTGGTCACGTAAGCGTTTTGCGCGCTATCCGAAGGCGCGGGACAGGTCTAGCTTGGCCTGACCCCATCGGGAGAGGGTCCCCCTTCCCCCTTTGTCGGAGACGCGTCCATGCGGTGGTTACTCGAACTTGGGCAGATCGCCGGAACAGCGGTCAGGGTCCATGTCACATTTCTCCTATTCCTCGCCTTTATTGGCATCCTTGTTTATCGCGCCAATGGGCCGGCTGCGGCATGGAACACGCTCGCTTTCATCATTTTGATTTTCATTTGTGTTGTTGCACATGAATTTGGTCATGTGCTCATGGCTCGCCGCTTTGGTGCGAGGACGCGTGATGTAACACTTTTCCCGATTGGTGGCGTCGCGAATATTGAACGCATATCGGAAAAGCCAAGCCAAGAAATTTTAGTTGCACTTGCGGGTCCATTGGTAAATCTCGTGATCGCTTTCGGACTCATGCTGTGGCTTGGCCGCTCTTTGACCAATGAAGATTTCAGCGCCATGGGTAATGCTGAAACAAGTCTCGCGCTTTGCATTTCGGCAACCAATCTCATGCTAATGACTTTTAATTT
>VGCJ01000080.1 GCA_016870035.1 Alphaproteobacteria bacterium | reverse complement strand
GTGTAAAGACCAGAAACCACAAGGCCAAATAGCAAAGCGGGCGGATATGTGAAGATTGCCGCAACACCTTCGCGCGAAAGCCAAGACGTGCGCCATTGCGACAACGCACGCCAAGCGCGTTCGGGATGACCGAGATGAAAGGTAGAAGAAAGAAGACCTGCTGTGATCAAAACAAGTGCGAGTGCGATTGCGATAAGAGCAAAGAGCGTCTGCAATTGACGCACGCCAAGCGCGTTCGGGATGACCGAGATGAAAGGTAGAAGAAAGAAGACCTGCTGTGATCAAAACAAGTGCGAGTGCGATTGCGATAAGAGCAAAGAGCGTCTGCAATTGTGCGCCTGTTAAAGCGCCAATCAATCCAAGAATGGCGAGAAGCCCATAACCCGCGCCGGATGCAGTCGTGAAAAAGATAACTGAATAGGCAGGATTCATTTAATGCGGCCCTGCTTTTCCGGAAAGCAATGAATCAGCTAAGGCAAAGAGCCGATCCACCATGGATCTATCACTCTTCGGCAGAGCTTCGCGGCCTTCTTCAGCCTGATCACGTCTCTTGCGTGGCGGTAGATATTTGTTCGTGGGTTTGTAACCCATTTCCGGTAAGAGATCGAAGCCGCCGCGCTCTTTCACAAGTTTCGACACATCGGAATTCGGATCACCCAGATCACCATAATGACGCGCGCTTGTTGGGCAGGCGCGCACGCATGCAGGAATGCGATCTTCTTCCGCAAAATTTTCATTATAGATACGATCAACGCAGAGTGTGCATTTGCGCATTATCCCTTCTTTAACATCATATTCGCGCGCCCCGTAAGGACAGGCCCATGAACAGAGTTTGCAGCCGATGCAGGTATCAGGATTGACAAGCACGATGCCATCTTCGGCGCGTTTGTAGGAAGCGCCTGTCGGGCAGACGATAACGCAAGCGGGTGTTTCGCAGTGAAGGCATGAGCGCGGGAAATGGACGATGCGGCTGTCTTCGCGCACCTCGTCCAACACTTCATAACCATGAATACGGTTAAGCCATGGCCCATGCGGGTCTTTGCCACGCGGGTCTTCATCCTCGAGTGGTGCGGAATAGCCTTGCGCGTTCCATTCTTTGCATGAAGTCGCGCAGGCCTGACAACCGACACATGTATCAAGATCGATCACAAGGCCGAGCTTTTTCTCGGTTGTTTCGGGGAGCATCGTCATTGTGCAGCTCGCACAGGTTTGAGGTCTGGAAATTGCGGTGCGCTTAATCCGTTCACATCAGCGGCTTTCTCAAGCCGCACACGCAAATCATACCAAGCTGCTTGGCCCGTAACAGGATCACTGTTTGAAAAGCGGTAACCGCCTTCGCGCTCGGGCAGAAGCTCAGAGATCAAATGATTGAGCAAGAAGCCTTGCTTTGATTCAGGTGCATTATTTTCAAGGCCCCATGTACCCGACCGTTTACCGATGGCGTTCCATGTCCAGACCGTATCGGGGTTAACACCATTCATCAATTTCGCTTGCGCTCGGATTTGACCATGATGCGATGTGAGTGTCACCCAATCACCATCCTTGATGCCAAGTGAAGCCGCGCGTTGATGGGCAATATAAAGCCAATTGCGACCGAGAATTTGTCTCAACCACTGATTTTGTGAGCCCCATGCATGATACATTGCCATCGGTCTTTGTGTAACCGCATGCATCGGAAATTTAGTCTCATCGATCATCTTACCTTCAAAAGGTGGATACCAATTTGGAATTGGATCAAAGGCTTCGATCAATCTTTTTCGATGGGTTTCAGGCGGTTGAACGGCACCATGGCCTTCAGCAGCGAGTTTGAATTTTTGTAAAGGTTCGCAATAAAGTTGATGAATGATCGCGTTGGGTGCCTCGATCAAACCAAAGCCCGTTGCGAAATCGAGATAGATCTTATTCACATGTTTGAAATATTTCTGCTCGGGCGCAAGCTCGTGAAAAAAGTGACAACCATTCTTGATATAGCGTTTTAATTGATCCGGATTGGGCGCGCCTTTACCTGAAAGCGTTCCATCAACACCGCGATAGCCGGCAAGCGGACCAATGCCCGGCGCTCGCTCATGATTGACGATGTAATCTTCATAACCGCCGGGATAGCGTGGCTTTCCTTCAGCCGTTGTCATGCCCGGTAAACCCAACCGTGCACCGAGATCCAGCAACACGGTTTGAAACGGTCTCACATCACGATCAGGCGCAACAACCGGTTGACGAATGGAATCCGCCGGACCATCCGCTTCCGAAATCGGACGATCAAGCAACGAGATACAATCCCATCTTTCGAGATAGGTTGTGTCAGGCAAAATTAAATCGGCGTAATGAACCATCTCTGACGCATAAGCATCTGAATAGATGATTTTCGGAATGACATAGTCACCCGTTGTTTCATCTTTCATAGTCAAATATTTAATCGTATCCGGCACATTCATGGCCGAATTCCAACTCATATTCGCCATATACATGAAGAGCACATCAATGCCGTAGGGATCCTTTTTGGCGGCATTGGTAATGACCATATGCATCATGCCATGCGCGGCCAAAGGCGCGTCCCATGAATAGGCTTTGTCGATGCGTTGTGGCGTACCTTTTTCGTCAATCAACAAATCATCAGGTGATGTAACAAAGCCGAGTGGCGGGCCGGGGAGAGGTTCATTTGGAAAAACTTGCCCCGATTTACCTGTCGGTTTGATCGCTGGTGGAATTGGACGCGGATAAGGCGCCTTGTAACGAAAGCCGCCGGGCGCATCGATGGTGCCGAGAAGAATCTGTAAAAGATGAACCGCGCGGCAGGTTTGAAATCCGTTTGCATGCGCCGAGATGCCACGCATCGCATGCATCGAAACAGGACGACCGACCATCGTCTTGTGCGTACGACCATAGTGATCCGTCCATGGGACATCGAGTTCCACTTTTTCATGAAACGCATGATGCGCAAGTTCAGCCGCAATGCGTTTGATCGTCTTGGCGGGGACGCCACAACGCGTTTCTACCGCTTCTGACGACCATGATTGATCAAGATAACGCTCTGATCAAGATAACGCTCGGCAATCAGATGAAGTGATGTTGCCGCTTTGGTGCCATCGGGCAAAACATAACGACCCATAAGGCTGCGCGATTCAATCACATCGGCGCTTGAAGCGGGCGCTTTCCTCACACCGTCCCATACAAGCGGTTGACCATCTTCACCAATTAAAAACAATCCATGATCCGCGTGGTCCAGATTATCACGCACAAGCCATGCAGCATTGGTGAAATCACGCAAAGAGGGCGCATCAATTTCACCAGCGGCCAATAATTCATGAATGAGCGCGCCAACAAATAATCCATCAGTTCCGGGTCGGATACCGATCCATTCATCGGCGACTGCGGAATATCCCGTCTTGATCGGATTGATGGAGACGAATTTCGCACCGCGCTAATTCATGAATGAGCGCGCCAACAAATAATCCATCAGTTCCGGGTCGGATACCGATCCATTCATCGGCGACTGCGGAATATCCCGTCTTGATCGGATTGATGGAGACGAATTTCGCACCGCGCCTTTTGAGTTTGCCAATGCCCGCTTTGATCGGGTTTGAACCATGATCTTCAGCAACACCAAAGAGCATGAAATATTTCGTGTGTTCCCAGTCGGGTTCACCAAATTCCCAAAATGCGCCACCAAATGTGTAGAGACCCGCAGCCGCCATATTCACAGAACAGAAGCCGCCATGCGCAGCATAATTCGGTGTGCCGAATTGCGTCGCCCACCAACTCGTCAAGCCCTGGCTTTGATCGCGACCGGTGAAGAAAGCAAGCTTCTTCGGATCACTCTTTCGCACATCGGAGAACCATCTTGTGGCAAGGCTTAAGGCTTCGTCCCATTCAATTTCTTTGAACTCGCCTGCGCCGCGTTCGCCGACGCGCAAAAGTGGTTTTGAAAGACGCGAAGGTGAGGTGTGTTGCTTGATGCCAGCAGCACCTTTGCCGCAGATCACACCTTTATTTACGGGATGATCGCGATTGCCTTCGATATAGGTGATCGAGCCGTCTTTGAGATAGACTTTGATGCCACAACGACAGGCACACATGTAACATGTGGTCGTCTTGGTCTCGTCCCATGTCTTGGGCGAGCGCTCGATCACCGGCGTTGACGTCATCGTCTCGAAGTCCTCTTTCGTCGTCCGAATCCATGATCGGCCTTTTTTTATCTTATCGCATGGCCAAAGCAGGGTCGCATGGTGCCAAAAAACGGCGCTTCCTTGGAACAGATGGGGCCAGCAGATAGGTCTTACGCAAAAACCGGTCTTTTCATTGCCCCATACCGGCGTCAGAATTGGCGTAACTCAAGTTTGGCGGGAGACAATCATGAAACTAACCAAGCTTGGCCATTCGGCTTTTCGTGTGGAAATCAGCGGCGCGACGCTTCTGATTGATCCCTTCTTGAAGGGTAATCCGAGCTTTAAAGGCAAATTCACTTAGGTCACCAAAGGCGTGACATATATTCTGCTCACCCATGGCCATGACGACCATGTCGGCGATGCAGCTGGAATTGGTGCAAAAGCGAATAGCAAAAAGCAAAAACCGCAAGTGGTTTCGAATTACGAAATCTGCGCGCATCTCGCTTCAAAGGGCGCAGACAATATGAATCCCGATAATACTGGCGGTACGGTTGATTACGGCGGATTCAGTGTGAGTTTTACAGATGCCAAACATTTCTCGGGCAAGGTCGAGAAGGGCAAGAGCATCTATCTCGGTTATCCGAACGGTCTTGTGATCAAAGCGAAAGGCGAAAAGACTCTCTATCACATGGGCGACACGGATCTCTTTTCCGATCTCGCTTTGATCGCTGAGCTTTATAAGCCCGATATTGTTTTAATCCTGATTGGTGATCGTTTCACCATGGGCGCGGAGATGGCCGCCATCGCGCTTAATCGCTATCTGAAACCGTCAATCGCCATTCCGATCCATTATGGCACCTTTCCGATGCTCGCCCCGGATGCTTCCGCCTTCCAAAAAGCGATGAAGAGGTCGAAAACGAAAGTACTGGTGCCGGAGAGTGGTGTAGCGGTTACTCTATGATGCCTTCACGGGCTCATAGGTAATTTTGAACATGACTTTGCTCTGATATATTCAGCGCTGAGTGAATAAGACACCGGCGTGACATGCCATCCGGCGCAGTGCTGTTTCCAATAGAATTCGCGGAGCATTGTGCTTAACGGCCCCGGTCGTCCATTGCTCATAATATGTTGATCGATTTTTGCGACAGGAACAATCCCGCCGGCTGTTGATGTGCAAAAAGCTTCATCCGCAGTCATCAGATCTTCATAACGCAGTGGCGTTATCTCGGCTTTGATGTTTTTGAGCGCGCAGAGTTCAAGCGCGGTTTTTCGCGTGATGCCTTCAAGCACACCGCGATCCGGCGTCAAGACTTGTCCGTCACGAATGATAAACACGTTAAATCCTGGGCCTTCGGTGACATAGCCTTTTGGATATCGCTGAATTTAGCGATTTGAATCTTGAAGTGATCTTCGCCCATAAAGATCAACATGATTTAGGTGCGCCTCTCGAAAGCCTTTTTGAAATTGTAAAAGTGATTGAAGATGATCGCCATCGCGGCGATGATTCCCATTTTCCCAACAGAAGCGTATCGAATTTATATTTCGGTTGAGGGGGTCCAAAGAATGGTGGGCCCGGCAGGACTCGAACCTGCAACCAGACCGTTATGAGCGGCCGGCTCTAACCATTGAGCTACAGGCCCGCCGAGGGGCGTGCGCCCCCGATGCGGAGGATTTCCTGATAGCGGGACTTTGTCCGCGCCGCAATCGGGCGGTGAACCGGAGTGAACTTTATCCGCGCGCCGACTTTGCCCATGGCAGAGTGAAGAGAAGCGCGCCCGCCATGAGAGCTGAGAGTAGAAACGCGCTTTCGGCGCTTTTGATGTCCCAAATCCATCCGGTTATCGCGTTGCCGAAGAGCATGGCGATGCCGTTGGCTAAATTGAACAAGCCAAAAGCTGTGCCGCGCAAGGATACAGGGGCAGCGTCGGCGATGAGCGTTGCGAGGAGGCCTTGTGTCAGAGCGAGGTGGATGCCCCAGAGCACGATTCCGAAGGCTACAGCATAAAGCGACGTCGCTTCCGCAAAACAAAAAGACGCTGCGGCGAGGGTCGCGATACCGAGTGCGAGTAGGAGGCGGCGCGAGAAACGATCCGCCATATGTCCAAGAGGCCAAGCCAGTACGGCAAAGATCACATTCATCGCGATCAAAATGAAGGGCGCGAAAGCGACAGGCAGACCGAGATCGGACGCACGCAAAATCAGAAAGGCTTCGGAGATCCGTGCGAAAGATAAAACTGCACTTATGCTTAGAATTATCCAGAAGGCGTTGGGCATCAAATTCAGCGATGAGACTGCGAGTGGAAATTTCTTATGCGTTGCTTCCTTGGCATCTCTTTCGGGGACAAATGCAAACAGAATGGCGACGGAGATAAAAGCGGGGACGCATGCAATCCAGAACACAAATCCAAAGTTATTCTGCGAGATGAGCATGAGCCCTACGGCAATCAACGGGCCGATAAAGGCACCAATTGTATCAAGCGATTGTCTCAAGCCAAAAGCTTCGCCGCGTCGTTCCGGTGGAGCAAGATCAGCAACAAGCGCGTCGCGTGGTGCGCCACGTATGCCTTTGCCGATGCGATCAATAAATCGCGCGGCGACAATGAGTTCTAGCGAATGAGCAAGCGGAAAAAGCGGCTTTGTCAAAGCGGCTAAACCATAGCCGATCAGCGCAAGTGTTTTGCGTTTGCCAGTGATGTCGGAAATCACGCCCGAGAAGAGTTTGACGATGAGTGCGGTCGCTTCCGCGATGCCTTCGATGAGGCCCACCGCAAAAACGCCCGCACCTAATGTGCCGATGATATAGAGTGGCAACAGCGCGTGGATCATCTCGGACGAGATATCCATGAACAGGCTCGTAAATCCGAGCGCCCAAATTGCGGCGGGCAGGGGGGAGCGGCGGGTCATCATTCCTTCTGACACGGAAACAGGTGGCTGAAAAAGCGGAATCCAGCCTCAATCCGGAGAGAATCCTTGCTCCTTTCGGGCCGGATCGTTACATACGGCGCCAATCTCGTTTTTTGTGACATTTCGGAGCTTTGAGCCTCATGGCGCGTCAATTTATCTATCATATGCAGGGCCTCTCAAAAACATGGTCGGGCGGCAAGAAGGTTTTGGATAATATCCATCTCTCCTACTATCCGGACGCGAAGATCGGCGTGCTCGGCGTCAACGGCTCGGGTAAATCGACGCTCCTCAAAATCATGGCGGGCATCGACAAGGAATTTGTCGGCGAAGGCTGGGTCGCGGATGGCGCACGTGTCGGCTATCTGGCGCAGGAGCCGCCGCTTGCTTCCGCCCTCGACGTGCGCGGCAATGTGATGCTCGGCGTGAAACCGCAAAAAGACATTCTCGACCGCTACAACGAACTCGCGATGAATTACTCGAACGAGACAGCGGACGAGATGATGAAATTGCAGGACGAGATCGAAGCCAAGGGTTTGTGGGATCTCGACTCAAAAGTTGATCAGGCGATGGACGCTCTGCGTTGCCCGCCGGATGATGCGGATGTGACGAAGCTTTCAGGCGGTGAGCGCCGTCGTGTTGCGCTTTGCCAATTGCTCTTGTCACAGCCGGAACTCTTGCTGCTTGACGAACCGACCAACCATTTGGACGCTGAAACCGTGTCCTGGTTAGAGGGTCACTTGCGGACCTATACGGGTGCAATCCTCATCGTCACCCATGACCGTTACTTCCTCGACAATGTGACGGGCTGGATTTTGGAACTCGATCGCGGTCGCGGCATTCCGTATGAAGGGAATTATACGAGCTGGCTCGCGCAGAAGCAGAAGCGTCTTGTGCAAGAGGGCCGCGAAGCGGAATCGCAGCAAAAGGCTCTTGAGCGCGAACAGGAATGGATTTCGCAAAGCCCGATAGCACGTCAGGCGAAATCGAAAGCGCGTATTCAGCGTTATGACGATCTCGTGCAGAAACAGAATGAGCGTGCGTCGGGACCGACAACGGCGCAGATGATTATTCCCGTTGCAGAACGTCTCGGCAATAATGTCATCGATTTTGATGGGTTGTCGAAAGCCTATGGCGACAAGCTTTTGATCGACAATTTGAGCTTTAAATTGCCACCGGGTGGCATTGTCGGTGTGATCGGTCCGAATGGTGCGGGTAAAACAACACTCTTCCGCATGATCACGGGCCAAGAAAAGCCGGATAATGGCACAATTACCATCGGGGAATCGGTGCAGCTTGGTTATGTCGACCAGTCGCGCGATGCTTTGGACGCCAATAAAACCGTCTGGGAAGAAATTTCCGGCGGCAATGAAATTATCTATCTTGGCAAACGCGAGATCAATTCACGCGGCTATTGCTCGACCTTCAATTTCAAGGGCGGCGATCAGCAGAAGAAAGTCGGCATGCTTTCAGGTGGTGAACGCAACCGCGTGCATCTTGCCAAGATGTTGAAGAGCGGCGCAAACGTGTTGCTGCTCGATGAACCGACCAACGATCTCGATGTTGAAACACTGCGCGCGCTCGAAGAAGCGCTCGAAGATTTCGCCGGGTGCGCTGTGATCATCTCGCATGATCGCTTCTTCCTCGACCGTATCGCAACCCATATGCTCGCCTTTGAGGGCGACAGCCACGTCGAATGGTTCGAAGGCAATTTTGCCGATTACGAAGAAGACAAAAAGAGACGCCTCGGAACCGATTCAACGATTCCGAAGCGCATTAAATATAAGAAGCTGACGCGGTAAAGCTCTAGCCGTCATTGCGAGCGAGAACGAAGCAATCCAGCTGATGATTGGAGTCAAGACGCAGCGTAACTGTTGCGGCTTTTCCTTTGACTCCAACTGGATTGCTTCGTTCGTTGTTCAAAAAGGTCCACCGGACCTTTTTGTTCGCTTCGCGAAATACGACTTACCACTCGCAATGACGAAAGAGAATTACTCTTCCCCGCTCTTGTGGTTATCGAGCGACCAACCGCCAGCGCCATGCACAACCAACGAGAGGAAACCGCCCGCGATGACGAGGTTCTTCAAGAAATTGATCGCTTGCATTTGATCGGTGAAATTATTGTGAAAGAGTGCGCCTGACAGCAAACAGAAGCCGGCGAGCAACAAAGCCACAATGCGGGTCTGAAATCCGATGAGGATCAGAATACCGCCGCCAAGTTCGAGCAGAATTGTGGGCTACACCAAAAAGGCGGGCAGGCCAACTGTGCCCATGTAACCAACAATCCCTGCGGGATCTTGCAATTTGCCCCAACCGGCGACAATGAAAATCAAAGCCAACAAAAGGCGAGCGGCGAAAGACGCGATATTTATAATGATGCTGGGCACGGGAAGCTCCTCAATATGGGGTGAAAGAATCGAAACCGAAGCCCGATCTCTAGCGTGTCCCAACGCGAAATCAAATTGCGCCTTGTCCCTATTCCGTTTGTACAAATGAAAATTAAGGCGCCCAACGCGAAATCAAATTGCGCCTTGTCCCTATTCCGTTTGCACAAATGCAAATTAAGGCCAGAAAACCATTAGAGTCTCTTGCGGATTAGGCGCCAATCAGGAGATAGGTGGCTCCGGCAGTCAATAACGCTGCAAGATTAACTGCACTCACGCGCCAGCCCGTTTCCGTGCCGCCCGCGAGCGCAGCGAGTCCGGCTTTCATCACCGTGTTCGTGAGAGCTGCGATGAGAATACTATCAGCCGCAATATTTATTCTCACAAGCGGTTCTTGCATACGCGCTAAGGAAATCCTGATCGCATCGACATCCGCTAATCCGGCAAAGGCAGAGACGCTCATCAAAGCCTCTGATCCATAATGCCGCGCGACAAGTGTCGAGATCATAAGAATGATCGCGATCAAAATCGAAAAACGTAAGGCCGAGCCAACATCAAACGGATTTTTCCAGATCGCATCATCATGTGGCTTTTTTAATCCGTTTGATACGAGGAGCAACCCGATCACGCCTTGAACCAGTGTTGCCGCAAGCATGATTGGCAGAAGCGCTATGGCCAGAGTAAAATTGAAAATGCCAACAATGATTAAAATTCGCACACACATGACAGCGCCTGCGAGTGCAATAGCGCCTGTCATCACAG
>VGCJ01000079.1 GCA_016870035.1 Alphaproteobacteria bacterium | reverse complement strand
GCACTTTTTAATATTGCGGGCTTCTGAGCAAAATGCGCGTGCCAATGCTGTAGGTCACGTTGTGAATGGTGAAATCATTCGCGACTTCGTTCAGTTAGGCGATAACGCTGATGCCCGTCGTTTACCACAGGTCTCTGCACCAAAATTTTCTGAAGAAGACGCGACGTCGCTTGCTGAAACAGCGCCTCTTTTGGCCTCGGCCATTCGCAATGAGGAAATTCGCCTTGATTACGAAGCGCTGATTGATCGGTTCCGCGCCTTTGATCATCTGCGCGCCGAGTTTTTAGGCGTAATGCAGCGTTTCGTTGCCGTTGTTGATGAATTGGAAGAGGTGAAGAAAGACAAGGCCGAATTACAAGGCCATCTTGAATTGTCTGAAGCCGTAGGCGCTGAATTGCGCGCCGCGCGCACCGATCTTGAACCGAAATATGAAACGCTTGTATCTGAGAAGGTGGCCTTAGAGGCCGCAGGCGAGCGGGCACGCGACACGATCGCGAAGACCGAAGCTGCAAAACAAAAAAACAAGAAGATCATCTTGCCACGCGGGATATCGTCAAACAGCGTGAAGGCGCTTTGGCGGAAGCGCGCACCCATATCAATGCGCTGCAGGATGAAATCTCTGTGGGCCGGCGAGAACTTGATCGCCTCTCTTCCGCTTTGGCCGAGCGCGAAGTTGCCTATGAGCAGGTGGCAAGCGCCTTGCGCAGCAGTGAAGAGCAGGACCGGATGCTCAAAACGCTCCTTCATGAAAATACATTCCAGACCGCGCGCTTGAGCCGCACGGTCAGCGAATTGGAGCCGATGGCGGAGCGTTTGAAATCGCAGATCGCGACGCTGCAAGCTGCCGTTGAAGCAGAGCGCGAAGCGAAAGAGAAAGCTGCTATTCAGCGTGTTGAGAGTCTTGAAGTGCTTCGTGCCGAATTGCACTCGACATCGGCAAAACTCGAAGCGGCCACTCAACGCGCCGAGACGCAGGAAAAAGTGTTGAATTCGGTGCGGTAAAATTATCGCGAGAAGCTGGAAGAATTGTATACTGTGGAACGTTCGGTCATCGATCTCACGATGCAGCTTGCGAATATGACGCGACGCACTGAAACGGCTGAAGTTGAAAAATCAGCGCTTTATGTGCGTGTATCTGATCTTGAAACGGCGGAACGCAGTTTTGATCTCCGCTATGAGGAAGTCAGTAAAGCGCTTACAGAGAAACGAACTTCTTTGCTGGCGCGCGATCAGGTCACTTTTGAATCGATTCGTCTTGAAGAAGCGAAGCGAATGGCTCGTCTTGAGCGCGCCCGTTATGAAGCGGATATGGTTGAGATGGCGCAGCTTCTTGACAAGGAGCGTGTTAATCGTACGGTTCTTGAAGGTGCGTTGCTCTAAAATCATATCCAACACGGTACCGAGGTGGAAACCTTCGAGGCTGTTGCTGAAAC
This sequence comes from Alphaproteobacteria bacterium, assembly GCA_016870035.1. GTDB lineage: Bacteria > Pseudomonadota > Alphaproteobacteria > Rhizobiales > Beijerinckiaceae > CAIUPE01. The sequence continues at coordinate 8,798 of VGCJ01000079.1, read as the reverse complement.
AGTTTAAGAAACAAACACAGAATTGGTGGACGAAAGATCGAATGGAAGCGCTCCCGCGCTTCTTGTCGATGAAGCAGAGAATGGCGCGGTCATTCTCGAGTTCGAACGAGGGCCAGCAAGTGTAACTCATGAAAATACTGTCGCAGCTGATCAGGTGTCGGCAACAAGATCACCATCCACACCAATGGCATCGTGAAACTCAGCATTGCTTTTTGATTGGCATGAGTGAGTGAGAACGGGACGACTTGCTCAAGATACCCCGCGCGTGGTTTAACGAGTACCTCGCTTTTAGGGGAATCCGTTCATGTCCATTCTCATTCTCGGCCTTGTGATTTTTCTCGCGGGTCATTCTGTCCAGATGGCTCCCGCACTTCACGCAAGCCTTCAGCAGAAATTCGGGCGCAATATCTATCGCGGGCTTTATAGTGTTGTGGCCGTGATCGGTGTGGCTCTCGTGATTGACGGCTTTGGCCGATATCGCGGTGACGGCATGATCCCCGTTTGGGATCCGCCGACGGGGATTAATCATCTCAATTTCCTGCTGATGCTATTTGCATTCATTGCGCTGATCGCTAGCCAGCTCCCGCGCGGCTATATTAAGGCGCGATTGAAGCATCCGATGCTCGTCGGGCTCAAAGCCTGGGCCTTTGGCCATCTGCTCGCGAATGGCGATCTCGGCAGCATCATTCTCTTTGGCTCGATCCTCGCTTGGGCGGTTGTAAACCGGATTTCCTTCCGCTGGCGTCCTGCGGGCGCCGAACCTCCGGCGCCACGTGTTTTCGGCGATGTTTTTGCGGTTGGTATCGGTGTCATTGCCTATGTGGCGATTCTTTATCTGCACCCGCTCCTTATCGGCGTGTCGGTGTTCGGCTGAAATCGACTGATTTTTTACTTACAAAAGCCACCGGTCTTCCTTATAGAGGGCTGTTTGCAATCTGATTTTTGGGTGTTTTGAGGTCATGAGCGATATTTTCCGCGAAGTTGACGAGGATCTCCGCCGCGATCAGGCGGTCGATATCTGGAAAAAATATGGTCCGATCTTTTTGGCGGTCGCGGCTGTGATCGTCGCGGGCACCGCGCTTTATCGTGTTTATGTCTCCTACGAGCGCGAAAAAGCCGAAGCGCTTGGCGGGCGCTATCAAGCCGCGCTTGAATTGTCACGTTCGGGCAAAAATGAGGAAGCGGCCAAAGAATTCGCGGCCATCGCTTCAGAGGGTGGTGCTGGTTATGGCGTCTTGGCGCGTTTTCGCGCCGCAGCAGAACTTCAGGTGAAAGACAAAGCGGCAGCGGCCGCGCAATTTGATGCGCTTGCGAATGACGCGTCCATCGGCGCGCTTCTGCAAGGGCTGGCTCGCCTACGCGCCGCCACCGCGCTGGCTGATACGCTTTCCGTTGATGAACTCAAAAAGCGTCTTGAGCCGCTGCTTCCGCAAGGCTCGGCTTGGGGACCCAATGCATGGGAGTTGATTGGCCTTGCGATGATGAAGGCGGGCGATCTAGAGGCGGCCGGCAAAGTCTTTGACGAAGTCATGACCGACCCCGCATCGCCTCCAAGCTTGAAGCAACGTGTTGAAGTCTATCTCGCACTAGTAAAATCGGGCAGCAAGGCTTCCTGACAGGGGAGTCACTCAAAGAGGTGATGAATTATGTCGTTTACGGTCGCGCTGATCGGCCGACCGAATGTCGGCAAATCCACTTTGTTCAATCGCCTGGTTGGAAAGAAGCTCGCGCTTGTTGATGATCAACCTGGTGTGACGCGCGATCGTCGCGCGGGTGATGCGCATCTCGGCGATCTCGACTTCACTGTTATTGATACTGCAGGGTTAGAGGAGAGTGCGGAAACCACTTTGACCGGTCGTATGCGCGCTCAAACAGAAGCCGCTATTCTTGACTCCGATGCGGTGATTTTTTTGATCGATGTGCGCGCGGGCATCACGCCGACGGATCGTCATTTTGCAACGCTTGTGAGACGCGCTGGCAAACCCGTTATTCTTCTTGCCAATAAAGCCGAGGGTAAACTCGGCATGATGGAAAGCTATGAAGCATTTGAATTGGGCTTAGGCGATCCCATTCCCTTCTCGGGCGAACATGGTGAAGGACTTGCCGATCTTTATGAAGCCTTGCGTGAAATCTTTCCTCGCAATGAAAATGATGACTCGGATAATGATGAGCGTGACGAAGATGACATCGAACGTCCGTTGCGCATTGCCATTGTTGGACGTCCTAATGCAGGCAAATCTACACTCATCAATCAGCTGATTGGTGAAGAGCGTTTGTTAACGGGGCCAGAAGCAGGCATCACACGCGATTCCATTTCGGTCGAATGGTCTTATCGCGGAAGGCCTATAAAACTTTATGACACGGCCGGTATGCGCAAGCGTTCAAAAGTCGAAGACAAGCTTGAAAAGCTTGCTGTGTCTGACGGTTTGCGTGCCGTTAAATTTGCGGAAGTGGTTGTGCTGCTTCTTGATGCGACAATCCCTTTCGAAAAGCAGGATCTCGCTATTCTTTCCATTATCGAACGCGAAGGTCGTGCGCTTGTTGTAGGCGTCAATAAATGGGATCTTGTGGCGGGTGAGGCGGGTCGCTTTCAGCGCATGGTCGAAGATGCTGAACGACTGATCTCGAATGTCAAAGGCGCGCAAATCATTCCGCTTTCAGGAATGACCGGATCAGGCACAGATCAATTGATGGATGCTTGTTTCAAAGCTGCAGAGATTTGGTCAACCCGCGTTTCCACCGGACAAATCAATCGTTGGCTTCAAGGTGTGCTCGAAAAACATCCGCCGCCGGCAATTTCAGGTCGCCGCATCAAAATTCGCTATGCAACACAAGTGAAAGCGCGGCCACCTCATTTCGCTTTATTCGGTTCGCAGCTTGACGGTTTGCCTGATAGTTATACGCGCTATCTCATCAATTCATTGCGCGAGACATTTAACTTGCCGGGCACACCGATCCGCTTGTCGATGCGGACGGCAAAAAATCCTTACGCGAAGGATTAGGTTACGCTTTCACATCAACCGGTGTGCCGAAATCGCAGAGGCGCGGTGTGGGACCTGAGAAGTCGAAGAGCCTTCCCGTATCGGTCCATGTTGATGCGGCCATATCGATAAGATGCGGCACAAGCGTGGAAGGCTCACGCAAACTCATTGGGTCTTCGCCAGGAACAGCGTTTGCGCGCATATCGGTGCGCAATGGACCTGGATCGACCATCATCACTTTGATGGGTGTTGAAGAGACTTCTTGCGCGTAAGTGTGACCGAGCGCTTCAACAGCAGCTTTTGAAACACTATAAGGACCCCAATAAGGACGACGTTTCCACGCCGCCGCAGAGCTCATCAAAATCACGCGGCCAGAGTCCGAGCGTTGCAAGAGCGGATCAAGGATGCGGATCAAATGGAAATTCGCCGTCACATTGACGAGCATCACATCATCCCATTCTTTTGCGATAATATGACCGAGCGGCGAAATGGGACCCAAGATCGCGCCATTACCAAAGAAAATATCAAGCTTGCCCCAACGCTCCAAAAGCGCTGGGCCCAAGCGATCAAGACTATCCATATCTTTCAAATCGGCGGGCACCAGAGTTGCGGTTCCCCCAACAGCGCGAATGGCGTCATCAAGTTCCTCAAGCGCGCCTTGCGTGCGTGCCATCGCAATCACATGCGTGCCTTCTTTTGCAAAAGCGAGTGCGGTCGCACGACCGATGCCGCGGGATGCGCCGGTGATGAGCGCAATCCGATTTTCAAGTTTTTTTGTCATAGAATTTAACCCGCTTCCGCAAGCAGTGAGAGTTGTTTGGGTGAATCACCCGATTGATCCGTCAAGCCGGTCGGATAATCACCTGTGAAACAATGATCGGTAAATTGTGGACGATCATGGCTGCGACCTGTTTCACCCATCGCGCGATAGATGCCATCAACGGACAAAAAGGCGAGCGAGTCGCAGCCGATAAATTCGCGCATTTCTTCAAGCGAATGTGTCGCGGCCAATAGATTGTTACGTTCTGGTGTATCAATGCCATAGAAATCTGGAAATTTTATCGGTGGTGAAGAGATGCGGAAATGAACTTCGCGCGCACCCGCATCACGCATCAAGCGCACGATTTTCACTGACGTTGTTCCGCGCACAATCGAGTCATCAATCAGAATGACGCGTTTGCCTTCAACAACCGCGCGATTAGCAGAATGTTTCATGCGCACGCCGATTTCGCGCCCGGTCTGTGTTGGTTGAATGAAGGTGCGCCCGACATAATGATTGCGAATGATGCCCAGTTCGTAGGGAAGCCCTGACTCTTGCGCATAACCAAGCGCCGCAGGCACACCTGAGTCCGGGACAGGGATCACAACATCAGCGGCAACGGGACTCTCGCGTGAAAGCTCAGCGCCCATCGTTTTACGCACTTGATATACTGACTTGCCATGCACGACGGAGTCAGGTCGCGCAAAATAAATATATTCGAAGATGCAGGGCCGCGCCGGAAGCGCACCGAAGGGTTTTAACGATTCAATTCCCGTTTCGCTGATGATGACGACTTCGCCATTTTCGATATCACGCACGAAACGAGCGCCGATAATATCAAGCGCACAGGTCTCGGAGGCGAGAATATACGCGCCTTCCAATTCGCCAAGAACCAAAGGTCTGATACCCAAAGGATCGCGTACACCAATCATTTTTTTGTTGGTGAGACCCACAAAAGAATAGGCACCTTCAAGCTGTATTATTGCATCGATGAAACGATCGACGAATTTGATTTTTTTTGAACCCGCCACGAGATGCAACACAACTTCGGTGTCGCTTGTCGATTGATAGATTGCACCGCTGCGGATCAGGTTACGGCGCAGCGTGATGCCATTCGTCATATTGCCATTATGCGCGACCGCAAAGCCACCGCCATCAAGTTCGGCAAAGAGTGGTTGGACATTGCGTAAAATGGTTTCGCCAGTCGTCGAGTAGCGCGTGTGCCCAATCGCAGTGTTGCCTGTGAGGCGATCAATCACAGAGCGCTTCGAGAAGTTATCGCCGACCAGACCCATGCGGCGTTCGGAATGGAAACGGCGACCATCAAAGCTCACAATGCCTGCGGCTTCTTGGCCGCGATGCTGGAGCGCGTGAAGACCAAGGGCGGTGATGGCTGCGGCTTCGAGATGGCCATAAATGCCGAACACACCGCATTCTTCCTTAAGACGATCGTCGTCGAGGTCGAATAGCTCGTAGGTCATCGGAAATCCCAGCTGTTGCTGCGGAGATATGCGCTTTCGGTCGGGGGATTGCAACTTGTATCGAAGGGCTTCAACAGCTCATACGTGGCTTATAACAAAATCACATATTTTAAGGTGTTTTGGGCTGCCCATCCTGACCATTTTGCCCATCGACAGGCGCAGACCCTTGTAACGCTTTTGCTTTCAGCTTTTCCAAAAATCCGGCGTCCGTTGGTAAAAGGGCAATCAGTTGATCCCCTGATTCTTTCAAAAGTGGCCGCAGTTTCGCGTCACGTACCCAATCCGGATATTGTTTTTCGTCGACCAGCTTGTCGAAGAATAGAAAGGCCACCGCGGCGATCAAAAAGCCACGTGCCGCACCAAACAAAAAGCCGAGCGTCCGGTCGAGCGCACCGATGCTGGAATCAAGAATGAGATCCGACAATTTCACCGTGATCATCGTGACGATCACGAGCGTGACGAGAAACACAACGGCAATGGCAGCGGCGAGCGCAATCTGGCGGTTCGCGATATGAGGCTCAAGAAATTCAAGCACGCGCGGATGGAATGCATAGGCCGCAATTGCCGCAATCACCCAAGAGCCAATGGCCAGCACTTCGCGGGTGAAACCGCGCACAGAGGCCAAGAGCGCCGAGAGGAGAACGATGCCGATCACGAGAAGATCGAGCAGGCTGATCGGTAATTGACTCATCTATCTTCCATCTCCTTTGGGGTGCCCCGCATGGTCCGGCGCTTATAGTCGTAGCGATCCGCTACGTCACGCCTGTTTCGTAAATCCATTTGACCTTTTAGCTGGCGCGGGAGGCTTTCTTTCCTGCGATTATTGAGGCGACGAGATCCGCCGCATCAGCAATGGTTGCCACGGTGAGCGAGGAGGGGCCCGCGGCTTCCGCCCCCGCTTTGGGAATGACCGCCGAGCCAAAACCGAGCTTTGCGGCCTCTTTGAGGCGCGCCGCAACTTGACCCACCGGCCGAAGCGCGCCGGTCAATCCAATCTCACCCATGTAAACGCGCGTCGCGGGCAAAGGTGTCGTGCTTAAAGAAGAAATCAGCGCGGCAGCGGCGGCGGTGTCAGCCGCTGGTTCGTCGATTTTGAGGCCGCCGGCCACATTCAAATAGACATCATAACCGCCGAGCTTTAGGCCCCCATGCGCTTCGAGTACGGCCAGCACCATCGAGAGGCGACTTTGGTCCCATCCGACCACCGCACGTCTTGGCGTACCAAGTGAAGAAGCGGCAACAAGAGCTTGAAATTCAACAAGAACAGGGCGTGTACCTTCCATACCAGCAAAGACAGCGGTTCCGGCGGAATCTGTGTCCCGTCCCTCAAGAAAAAGCGCCGAAGGATTGGTCACTTCGCGTAAACCCAGACCCGTCATTTCAAACACGCCGATCTCATCCGTTGGCCCGAAGCGGTTTTTCGCCGCGCGTAAAATCCGGAAATGTTGCGCGCCATCCCCTTCGAAAGAGGCAACCGCATCGACCATATGTTCGACCACGCGGGGGCCTGCGATCTGGCCGTCCTTGGTCACATGGCCAACGAGAATAACGCTCGCGCCGCTCGTCTTCGCGTAACGGATCAGGCTTTGCGCCGAGCCACGAACCTGTGTCACGGTACCGGGCGCCGAGTCGACCGTGTCCGACCACATGGTCTGGATCGAGTCGATGATCACGAGCCGAGGCGGGGCTCCCTTTGAAAGCGTCGCGATAATGTCTTCCACATTGGTCTCGGACGCGAGTTCGACAGGGGATTTGCAGAGCCCGAGCCTTTCAGCCCGCAGGCGCACCTGACCTGTGGCCTCTTCGCCTGATATATAGACCACACGCTCGCCCTTATTCGCGAGCGCCGCAGACGCCTGCATTAGCAAAGTCGATTTGCCGATCCCCGGATCGCCACCGAGTAAGATGACTGAGCCCGGCACGAAACCACCGCCGGTGACACGATCGAGTTCGCCTATGCCGCTTGGAATACGCGGGGATTCCGTTGGGTCACCCACCAATCCCTCAAGCAGGAAGATACGCCCTTTTTTTCCGCGCACCGGACCAGAAGCGCCGGGAAGGGGTGCCGCTGGTGCTTCTTCGGCAATCGTGCTCCATTGACCACAGGCCTCGCATTTGCCCTGCCAGCGTGTGTAAACCGCACCACAAGCCTGACAAATAAAACTGGCCGTTCGCTTTGCCATTTTAGATCAATCCTTGTCCGTCAAAACACGCCGCCGGAACCGGGGGCCGAGATGAACGAGAATTTCATAACCGATCGTTCCTGATTTGGCTGCAACTTCATCAAGCGTCATATCATCGCCAATCATCACGGCATGATCGCCGCGTTTGACCGCGCCTTCAGTGCAATCAGTGATATCGGCCATCACAAGATCCATCGAAATGCGTCCGAGTATTTTGCAGCGTTGTCCTGCGATGAGACATTCAGCACCGGTTTTTGTATCCGTATTTTTTGCACCGCGCGGATAGCCATCGCCATAGCCGATCGAAAGTGTCGCAATGCGGGTGTCACGTTTAACTGTGATCTCGCCACCATAACCGATGGGCGTTCCTTTTTTGGCAAAACGAATTTGTAGGATCGGCGCTTCAATTCGTATGACAGGCCGCATCGGATTTGTTCTATCCGGACAGGGATTACCACCATAAAGCGCATAGCCTGGCCGCACGAGATCATAAGCCGTTTTTTTATCTAGAAACACGCCTGATGAATTCGAAAGACTCGCCGGAACATTCGGAAACAACCGAAGCACTTCCTCGAAAAGCGCGACTTGTTTCTCCGTGATTGAAGAGCCGTGTATTTCGCTTTCAATAAAATGAGTCATCAGAAGCGAAAGTGCGAGAGGTGATGTTTTGCTTTTACGATGCTCTGCATATAAACGCGCTTCGTCAATGGTTAGACCCAAGCGGTTCATTCCTGTATCGATATGCAAGGCAGGCGAAGAAAGCTTAAAACCATCTACCAATGCTTTTTCAAAATCATCGAGATCGTCAAGCGATCCTAACACCGCAGAAAGTTGATGTGTTTCGTATATTTTTGCGGCATTAAATGAAAAGCTGTTCAAGACATAAATCACTGCTTGAGGCGTGGATGCGCGCGCGCTTAGCCCTTCTGATATCGTTGCCACAAAGAAATGCGAACATCCGGCATCAACCAAAGCCGGAACGACGAGATCGATTCCAAGTCCATAAGCATCGGCTTTGATATTCGCACTCGCTTTTGCAGGTGCAACACGTTCCGCAATCAAGCGGTAATTTGACTGAAGTGCAGGAAGATCAATCGTGAGAGAGGCGGCGGTTGGATCATCCGCAAGAAGAGCGGATAACTCCATCTCACTCAATCCTTTCCGGAATACGATCTTCGCTCACAAGCGTCGAGAAACGCGTAACTTCAGCGTCAAATTGCAAGGTCACGGTTCCGGTGGGTCCATGACGTTGTTTGCCGATGATGACTTCGGCGCGACCATGGACCTGTTCCATTTCCGTCTGCCATTTGAAATATTCTTCTGTGCCCATTTTGGGCTCTTTGTTTTTGAGATAATATTCTTCACGAAACACAAAGAGTACGATATCGGCGTC
>VGCJ01000078.1 GCA_016870035.1 Alphaproteobacteria bacterium | reverse complement strand
GATTTCTTCGGCCCTTTCACTGGCCGAAGATTTTTTAAACCGCAGCTGATCACAGATAAAAATCATATTCGCGGGGCGTCGGCCTTTCGAACAGCTCGTTGAATTCGCCGCGTTTCGTATCGCGATAGGCTTTCAGGAAGCGCGCCGGGATTGTATCCGTAATCCGCTTTGCCTTAACAAGATCATCAAGCGCCGCGTGAAGATGAGACGCCGGTGTCTTAAACCCGCGTGGTGGCGCAATCGTATCGGCGCGACTGAGTTCAATGGGTTGCGAAGGCTGCAACTTGTTGCGAATGCCATGGTGAAGACCCGCAAGAACAGCCGCCATCGCGAGATGCGGTGAGGCATCCGCGCAAGAAGCGCGATGCTCGATGCGGCGCCCTTTCGCATCGCTGTGGGGAATGCGCAAAGCAACAGAACGATTATTGGGTCCCCAATGCGCATTTACGGGCACAAAGTTCCATGGTTCAAATCGACGAAACGCCGAAAAATTCGGAGCAAAGAAGGCAAAAGATTCTGCCAATGTTTTTTGTAAGCCCGCGATCGTATGACCAAGGAGTGCGTCACCGCTGGTTGCGCCGAAGAGATTATTGCCCGCCGCATCAACAAGACTGACATGAATATGAAGTCCGTTGCCCGGTTCTTCGAGATAGGGTTTTGCCATGAAGGTCGCGTCATGTCCTTGCGAACGTGCAACACCGCGAATGAGACGGCGAAGCAACACAGCGTCATCGGCCGCTTTCACCGGATCATCACTATGATGAAGATTGATTTCGAATTGACCTAATCCATATTCAGCAACCGCCGTGGTTGCAGGAATATTCTGTAGTGCGGCGGCGCGCTCGATGGCCGTCACAAAAGTCGCGTAATCCTCAACCGCATCCACTCCCAGATTTTGAGCAACGCGTGGTTGAGCCTTTGTACGAAGAAGCTTTGCGGGTTTGATCCCGCCTTCAGGCGTTCTTTCGCTATCGATGATGTAGAACTCTAGTTCGCACGCAACGACCGGACGATAGCCATCCGTATGGAGCGCTTTGACGACATCGCTCAAGATTTTACGGGGATCAAACCAGAGTTCTTCCCGCGTCTTCACATTGCGCATTAACAAAATACATTGCGCTGTCGGTGCATGAGCCCAGGGTACAGGCACGAGGGAGCCGTGAACCGGAAAGCCGACCGCATCGGGATCACCATCGGTACCACCCAATTTCGCAGCGTCATGGCCGTGGCCTCTGACATCGAGGAGAGCCGCGCAGGCCGAGAATGTTACACCGGATTTAAAGATGCGTTCGAGATCTTTGATGGATTCCCGTTTGCCCAAAGTCTGACCCGAGATCGACATCATGAATGTGTCGATAAATTTGGTGTTGGGATAGGCTTTTAGAAATTTCGCCGACTCTTCAGTCAATTTTTCACTCATCATGGTCTCCGGACATCACGCCAAAACGCGTATGTCATAATTGTCTCTCTATCGTTTCGTGATCTATTCGACAATCGCGTAGATTTTTCTCACTGGTTCCGCATTGTCCCATTCTCCCTTAAAGCCCGAAGGGATCACAAAGGCGTCACCGGCTTTGAACGGAAAGATCGTGCCATCCTCGGCAATGAGTTTCCCAGAGCCTGAGAGGATGACGCATAATTCTTCTTCCGTGTAAGAGACGCGCCAGGCGCCCGCATCGACTGCCCATTGCCCGCAATAGAATTTTTTATCATTATTCTCTGATGTTGAAACTGCTCCTGATTTCGGCTGTCCACGGGTCAGGCGATCAGCAGCAATCGGTGTATCGAGCGAAACGGGTTCATTCAAATCCATAAAGCGCGGATAGGGAGGCATGATTTATCGTCCCGCAAGTGCCGCGCGTTCGGCACGTTCACGCTCGACTTCTTGGCGCTTTGTCATGATGGACGCAATGATAACCGTGAATGTAACGACGGCAACCATCAAAGAACATACCGCGTTAATCTCCGGCTTCACGCCGAGACGTACATCGGAATAGATTTTCATTGGTAAAGTGGTAGCACCTGGTCCAGTGGTAAAACTTGCAATCACAAGATCGTCAATCGAAAGCGTAAAGGCCAACATCCAGCCCGATATGACGGCTGGTAAAATGATCGGCAAGGTGATGCGAAAAAATGTTTTGAAGGGCGGGCACCCGAGATCCATTGCCGCTTCTTCAATAGAGCGATCAAAAGTCGCAAGCCGGGATTGAACAACAACCGCAACAAAACACATCGTGAATGTGATATGCGAGAGGACAATCGTCCAAAATCCCCGATCAAGATTGATCGATGCGAGAGGACAATCGTCCAAAATCCCCGATCAAGATTGATCGTGACAAACAGAAGCAGAAGTGAAAGACCGGTGATGACTTCAGGCATCACAAGCGGCGCGTAGACCATCGCTGAAAAAAGCATGCGACCAAAAAAGCGGCCATAACGCGCGAGTGTGATCGCGGCCATTGTGCCGAGAATGGTGGCCACAGTTGCGGATACGACACCCACTTGCACCGTCACCCATGCCGCATCAAGCAATTGGTCATTTTCAAAAACAGACGCATACCATTTCGTTGACCATCCGCCCCAAACAGCAACCGAACGTCCGGCATTGAATGAATAAAGCACGAGAATGAGGATTGGCAGATAAAGAAAGGCAAAGCCCAGTGTTAGAGAGACAAGATTGAACGCCGAGAGCCGCTGCATCATCGTGTCTCCTGCTGGCGTGCTTCATTTGATTGAAAGATCATGATGGGGATCATAAGCACAATCAAAAGCGCAATCGCCACAGCTGAAGCCGCCGGCCAGTCGCGATTGTTGAAAAATTCCTCCCACATGGTTTTACCGATCATAACGGTATCAGAACCACCGAGTAGATCTGGAATCACAAATTCACCAACAACGGGAATAAAGACCAAGAAACAACCGGCAATCACACCGGGAAGCGAGAGTGGGAATGTCACACGCCAAAACGCGCCGATAGCGGTGCAGCCAAGATCTTTTGCCGCTTCAACAAGGCTCTCATCCATTTTCTCAAGCGTGGAATAAAGCGGCAAGACCATAAAGGGGAGATAAGAATAAAGTATGCCGATATAGACCGCGGTATTTGTAGAGAGAATTTGCAAGGGTTCATCAATAATACCTAGCCCGACCAAAAAATTATTGAGCAACCCTTCCTCGGAAAGAATTGTAATCCAGGCGTAAACGCGGATGAGAAAGCTTGTCCAGAAGGGAAGTATGACCAGCATCACCAAAGTGGGACGGATGGATTTCGGCGCACGCGCCATTCCATAGGCTATAGGATAGGCGATGAAGAGCATGATAAAGGTTGATGACGCGGCGATCCAAAGCGATGACAAATAGGAAGAGATGTAAATCGAATCCGAGAAGAGCCGCCTATAATTATCAAGACCGAGTGAATTGAATTTCTCAACGCTCTCAGTCCAGCTGTCAATCAAAAAATCAAAGACGGGATCATAAGGGGGTTGAGCAATGACGGTCGCTGAAAATGAAATTTTGAGAACAATCAGAAAGGGAATGAGAAACAGCGCAAGCATCCACAGATAGGGGATGAATGTAACGATCCAGCGATGATTGGTCTGGCGCGCCATTTTTGTCTCTCACTTCAACAAAATGACGCCGGAGTCAGGCGCCCAGGTGATATAGACAGGATCTTCCCATGTGATGGGACGTTCAACCACGCGGCTTGTATTCGCAATGGATGCGCGCATTGTCCCGCCTTGATCAAGTCGAATATGGTAGACGGAGAGATCACCGACATAACCGATGTCCCACACAGTTCCACGCGCACAATTGGTCGAGGGATCATTTGGCGGAAGGAGCGAAAGCGACGCTTTCTCCGGCCGAAGGGCGAACCAGGCTTTATCACCTAATCCTGTCGTCGTTTCGGCGTGAACATCAATATGTCCGCCCGTCATATCGCTATCAAGCGTGACGCGACCGCGTTCATTATGGGTCACACGGCCTTCGATCAAATTGATGTCGCCGATGAAATCCGCAATATATTTCGTATTTGGCTGCTCATAGAGTTCCGCTGGAGATGAGATCTGGATGAATTGGCCTTTGTCCATCACAGCGATGCGGTCAGCCATGGTCATGGCTTCATCTTGATCATGTGTCACGATGATGAAGGTCATTCCCAATTGCATTTGAAGGTCAAGCAGTTCAAATTGGGTTTCTTCACGCAATTTTTTATCGAGCGCGCCGAGTGGTTCATCAAGTAGAAGGACTTTTGGCCGTTTCGCGAGTGCGCGCGCCAAAGCCACGCGTTGTCTTTGCCCGCCTGAGAGTTGATGCGGTTTGCGTGCAGCGAAAGGCTCAAGTTTCACAAGCCGCAACATATCTTTGACACGCGCTTCGATTTCGCCCTTTGGCAATTTGTCCATTTCAAGTCCGAAGGCGATGTTTTTCTCTTCGATTTCGCCCTTTGGCAATTTGTCCATTTCAAGTCCGAAGGCGATGTTTTTCTCAACCGTCATATGCGGAAAGAGCGCATAGGACTGGAACATCATATTCACGGGTCTCTTATGTGGCGGGATCGAATTCATACTTTGCCCGCCGATGAGAATTTCTCCGGCGCTCGGATCTTCAAAGCCAGCCAACATGCGCATCAGAGTCGTTTTGCCGCATCCGGAGGGACCGAGCAGGGCAAAAAATTCGCGCTCATAGATTTTGAGCGATACGTGATCGACAGCCGTAAAGTCACCAAAGCGTTTCGTGAGATTACGTATCTCAATCAACGGCGTCGCAGAAGGGTCATCCCAAGGTGCGAATTTTCGACGAACGGCACCGAGTGTTTTCGCGGACATTTGACGCCCTTATATTAGAATTTTTAACGAAACGACTTTGTATTCGATTTAAGAAAAAGGCCCAAATTGTGATCGGGCCTTTCCTTGTTTTTTATTGCTTGCGTTTAATGTCGCGCCAGATTCGCGTGGCCTCACGTTGTACTTTTTGATCAGTGATGGGTAGCACCGTGAAGAGCTTCTTCATTGTGGCTTCATCAGGAAATACGCTTTTGTCTTCCAAGATGGTCTTATCAATGAAGGCTCGTGAGTCGATGTTACCATTTGCATATGAGATCGCGTTTGACGCTTTCGCAATCACTTCCGGACGCAAGAGATAATCGATGAACGCATAGGCTTCATCAATATTTTTAGTATCTTTCGGGATCGTCAAATTGTCATAGAATGTGCCCGCACCTTCTTTGGGAATGATATAGCCCACTTCCACTTTTTTCTTAGGATCTTTTTGGGTCTTGCTCTTTTCTTCCGCGCGGCTTGCCGCTTGCTTGATATCCCCGGACCAGCCAATCACCAGACAGGCGTCACCATTCGCAAGCGCGTTGATATATTCGGATGAGTGGAATTTTTTGACAAAGGGACGAACTTTTTTCAAAAGTTCTTCGGCCGCCGCGAAATCTTCAGGCGCGCGTGAATTGGGATTCTTGCCGAGATAATTCAAAGCGGCCGGAATAACTTCATCGGGCGCGTCGAGAAACATCACGCCGCAATCTTTGAATTTTGAAATAACAGCCGGATCGAAAACCATGCTCCAAGAATCAAGCGGTGCGTCGGGCATGCGTTCTTTGATTTTGTTTACATTGTAACCGATGCCCGTCGTGCCCCACATATAGTTGACGGCATATTGGTTGCCCGGGTCGAAGGCAGAAAGACGCGCAGCCACATCTGGCCAGACATGCTTGAGATTGGGAAGTTTTGATTTGTCGAGCTTGATAAAGACGCCGGCGCTGATCTGCCGGCCGAGGAAGTTTGCGGAGGGCACAACGACGTCATAGCCGGTTTTACCTGCGAGCAATTTCGTTTCGAGAAGGTCATTGGAGTCAAAAACGTCATATTTGACTTTGATGCCGGTTTCTTTGGTAAAGTCTTCGAGAATTGCAGGATCAATATAGTCGGACCAATTGTAAACATTGACCACCCGGTCGGCGGCAACACTCATCGCCGTCATGGCACCGAGGACCAACGCGACAAGTGATCCTGTTTTTAAAGTTTTAGACATGTGACACCTCATGGAGTGAACGGCGCAAGCGCAATCGGCCAGATAGTAAAAAACGAGTTGCGATCCTCTCCGGTCTTTGCTCGTCATCCTCCAGTAAAAACCGTCGAGACAAATATGAAAAGGGGGTAATCAGGCAGTTTTGGGCAAGTTTTGAATTATACAGTCTGAACTTGGGGAAAAAGGCGGCTTGCGATTATCCAAAATATCGTCAAAGTCACGATCAGAATGGCCGCCCCGGTCAGACCTCAACGAGGTTAAATCGGTTGGTTCGGCAAAAAAAGGGCGGGCGAGCCGTTAGGGCACCCGAAGTGTGATCATGGCCAAGAAGAAATCGGCTTCCACGCCAAATCGAGGCGCGGACGGGCTTTCGGCGGCCTCAAAATGGCTCGAAACGCGCGCGCTCGAGGATATCGAATGCATCGTACCCGATATGGCGGGGGTGGCGCGCGGCAAAATGATGCCGGTAGGAAAATTCACGGATGCGCCACGCATGGCGCTACCCGCATCAATTTTCTTACAAACGATCACCGGGGAATATCCGGATGATACGGATAATTTTCCGTCTGATGCGGGTGATGGCGATATCTTGCTCGAACCGGATTTTTCAACGCTTTGCGTTGTGCCTTGGGCCTCCGATCCGACGGCGCAAATCATTCACGATGCCTATCATCAAGATGGTCGCCCCGTTGTTATTGCCCCACGCCAATTATTGCGTGCCGTGATGGGTCTTTATCGCGCAAAAGGGTGGAAGCCGATTGTTGCGCCAGAACTTGAGTTTTATCTCGTCGAGCGCAATCAAGATCCCGATTATCCGCTCAAGCCGCCTGTGGGGCGTTCAGGCCGCGCAGAGACGGGGCGGCAATCCTATTCGCTTGCGGCCGTGAATGAATTCGATGATCTCTTCGACGATATCTATGATTTCTCGGCTGCGCAGGGTCTTGAGATCGATACGCTCATTCACGAAGAGGGTGCCGCGCAAATGGAAATCAATTTGCGCCACGGCGATCCTTTGGTGCTCGCCGATCAGGTCTTCTTGTTCAAACGCACGATTCGTGAAGCAGCTCTTAAACACAACATGTATGCGACCTTCATGGCAAAGCCAATTGCGAATGAGCCCGGTTCGGCCATGCATATTCATCAGTCGGTTGTTGATGTCAAAACCGGAAAAAATATTTTCTCCGGTAAAGAAGTAAAGCCAACGGAAGCGTTTTTTGCGTTTCTTGGCGGTCAGCAGAAATATCTGCCTGCAGTCATGTGCATCATGGCGCCTTATGTGAATTCCTATCGTCGGTTGCTCAGAAAGTCGATTGCGCCGATTAATGTGAATTGGGGTTATGATAACCGAACAGTTGGTTTGCGTGTTCCGAATTCAACGCCTGAAGCGCGGCGCATTGAAAATCGCATTCCGTCTTCTGATGCCAATCCTTATCTTGCCATCGCTGCATCACTCGCCTGCGGATATCTTGGCATGATTGAAGGTTTGAAGCCGTCCGATCCAATCGAAGGCTCGGCCTATGATCTGCCTTATGATTTACCACGGGGACTTTTGGAAGCGTTGGAACTTTTCAGCGAGTCGGAAGAGATTGCGAGCATTTTCGGTAAAGGTTTTGTTGCCACCTATCGGGCAATCAAGCAGGCTGAATTTGAAACGTTTATGCGCGTGATCAGCCCATGGGAGCGCGAATATCTCCTACTGAATGTTTAGTCTGAACCATCTGAAACGAAAAAAGAGTCATCATGGCCGCATCCAATCTCTATCCGACCGAAGAATTACGCCGCACCGATGCGCGGCATTATCTTCATCCCTTTACTGATTTTAAAGCGCTCGCGGCAGAGGGCAGCCGCATCATGGTGCGCGGTGAGGGCGTATGGATCGAGGATTCGGATGGCAAACGCTATCTTGATGGAATGGCTGGGCTCTGGTGCACGAATATCGGTCATGGACGACAAGAGATTGCTGACGCCGTTCATGAGCAGATGAAAGAATTGGCCTTCTATAATTCTTTCTTCAAAACAACCAATGCGCCCGCCATTCGACTGGCTGAAAAACTTTCAAAACTCGCACCGAACAATATGAGCCGCATTTTTTTCTGTGGCTCCGGTTCTGAAGCCAATGACACGATTTTGCGGATGGTGCGCTATTATTGGTCTTTGCGTGACAAGCCTTCAAAAGATATCGTCATCTCACGCGTGAACGGTTATCATGGCTCGACCATGGCTGGTGCTTCGCTCGGTGGCATGAAGCCGATGCATAGCCAAGGCGGTATGCCAATTCCGGGCATCGTGCATATTCCGCAACCCTATTGGTTCGGTGAAGGTGGTGATTTATCACCCGATGAATTTGGCCTTCTCGCCGCGCGCGAATTAGAGAAAAAAATAGACGAGCTTGGTGAAGATCGTGTGGCGGCTTTCATTGCTGAACCGATTCAAGGGGCGGGCGGTGTAATCATTCCGCCAAAAACCTATTGGCCAGAGATCAGTCGCATTTGTGCGGAACGTGAAATTCTTCTGATTGCTGATGAAGTGATTTGCGGTTTCGGTCGCACCGGAAAATGGTTCGGTTCGCATTATTACGACATCAAGCCGGATTTGATGCCGATCGCGAAAGGGTTAACCTCCGGTTATTTGCCGTTGGGCGGCGTGATGATTTCCGATCGCGTGGCTGAAGTTGTTATCGGTATCGGTGAGGAATTCTATCACGGTTATACTTATTCGGGTCATCCGACTTGTGCCGCGGCCGCACTCGCCAATCTCGAGATCATCGAGCGTGAAGGTCTTGTTGATCGCGTTGCGAATGATATCGGTCCCTATTTTCAAAAGCAGTGGCTTGCTCTTGGTGATCATCCGCTTGTGGGTGAAGCGCGCATGGTGGGCTTGATCGGTGCATTGGAACTGGTGCCGAATAAGCCATCACGGCGCGAGAAATTTGCAGATACCGGAAAAGTCGGCACGATTTGTCGTGACATCTCCTTCAAGAATGGTCTTGTGATGCGCGCGACGCGTGACAGCATGATCATCTCGCCGCCGCTTGTAATCAAACATGTGGAAGCCGATGAATTGATCCGGCGTGTGACAAAAACACTTGATGAGACTTTATCTGTGTTGAAGGCGCAAGGGTTGATGCGGTGACGGTGAGTGGCGAGGGGCATGCGCCTTCTTATTACGCGGCAACCGCCAAAGGGCTGATCAATTTCCCAACTCTTGATAGTGATGCGCGAGCGGATCTGTGCGTCATTGGCGGAGGTTACACTGGGCTTTCTGCTGCGCTGCATCTCTCAGAGCGTGGTTATTCCGTTGTCTTGATCGAAGCGAATAAAGTGGGTTGGGGTGCATCGGGCCGCAATGGCGGACAGCTCCATTCGGCGCAGCGGCGTGAGCAATCAACGCTCGAGAAATGGTTTGGCAAGAAATACGCGCATCAGCTTTTTGATTTGGGTGAAGAAGCGAAAGCGCTCGTTAAATCGCTGATCATAAAACACGAGATTGATTGCGATTGGCAGGAAGGTTTGATCCATGCCATACATAAGCGCCGTTATTTGAGCGATATGGACCGTGAAATCGATCTTTTACAGAAAGATTATCACGTCAAAGATATTACGACTTTGTCACGCGAGGCGATCGCTGCCGCGCTTGGCACGGATGTCTATTATGGCGGATGGCGTGAACAGTCTGCCGGTCATCTTCATTCCTTAAATTATGCTTTAGGTCTTGCGCGAGCAGCGCATTTTGCGGGCGCACGAATTTATGAAGATACGCCCGCTATAGAGGTGAGCGAAAGCGTTCCACCACGCGTGAGAACAGCCAAAGGTACAATTACCGCGGATGCAGTGATCCTTGCCGGTAATGGTTATCTCCATGGCATTCATGAGGACACTGAATCGCGCGTGATGCCGTTACATAATTTTATTCTGACAACCGAACCGCTGGGCGCGCGCGCTGATGAATTGATCCCAATGCGCGATGCAGCGGCAGACTCACGCTTTGTTGTCTATTATTGGCGTTTGACGCGTGACAATCGCTTGTTGTTCGGTGGCGGTGAAACTTATAGCACAAGATTTCCGTCCGACATTAAAAACTTTGTACGCCCTCATATGCTGAAACTCTATCCGCAATTAGCGGATGTAAAAATTGATTATGCATGGGGTGGGACGCTAGCAGTGACCATGAAGCGTTTGCCCTATATTCGAAGGTTGAGGCGTGGACTTTATACGTCTTGCGGCTATTCGGGGCA
>VGCJ01000077.1 GCA_016870035.1 Alphaproteobacteria bacterium | reverse complement strand
AGGGGGCAGACCAATATCACGCCACCCCCATTGATCGGCAAGCGTGAGACAGGCTTTCCAGTCCTCAACCCCAAGGACGGTTGAGACATCGCGCAAAGACGCGGCCGCACTTGCATGAGCCAAGCGCACGCTTTTTTCAATCGGCCATAATTCATGGAAGCCGTAGAGAAAGCCTGCTGCGAAAGCATCACCCGCACCATTCGCGCCTTTTATTTCCGATTGCGGAATATTGACCGAGGGAATGAGGCATTCAGATCCATCTCGTGAAACAACGAAGGCTGCACGGGGGAAGTGAATGACAAGATGCTGCATCGTACCTTTGGCAATCACCTTTTGGGCTGCTATTTTTACAGCGTCGATATCTGTGTCGCCGCCGAGACGCGTTGTGGTCATTCCAGCAAGAGCGCCAACCTCATAATCATTAAGAACAAGCAAATCGAGGTAAGGAAGACAAGGCAAGATGATAGCGGCCAATCGATCCGCCTCAATCGTGATTAATTCAAAATTGGTAACAAGCCCAGCTGCCTTGGCTTTTTTCAAAACAGCCTGCCACCCATTGGCGCAATCGGCCCACTCGGCATCAAGTCTTTTATGAATCCCCGGCAGGCCAGTATGGAAAATCTTCATGCATGTTTTCGAGAAATCGAAATGATCGGGACAGATTTCACCGTTGACACCTTCGCTGAAAAAATGCGTGCGCTTTCCGGTTTTGCTAACACAAAGCGCATCGGTAAAAGAAGTCGAACCGCATTCGATCTGTTTAACTTGCTCTCTTCCGATGTGATAGCGATCAAGTTCATTGATTAAATAATCGCCATAAGGATCACGACCCAAAAGTGCGATGGCTTCAATAGGCATCGCCGGATCAAGTCGCTTCACATCACAAGCGAGATTCCAAACCGGTCCACCTCCGCCTTGTTGAACATCAAGAATTGGTGTTGCCGACTCTTCTTCGGGCCAATGCGGGATGATCTTGTTGAAATCAACGCAAAAAGATCCTCCCGTAATCACGCCGCGTCGTCCACTCATAGTCAACCGCCTCCTTTATGGGCTCATCGACTCGGATCCGTGATCCATCCCTAACCTTTCAATGTGGCTTCGGTGATCAACAAATCATCTTCTAGTGAACGCGTTGATGTGATCTTCTCTTTTTTCAACAGCGCATGATAGGCACGTACAGCCTCTTCGGGCTTCACATCGCCGCTCGCGACGGCGCGCATGAATTTGACCATCGCAAGAGGCGACTCAGCCAAATTGATTTTACGGCCAAAAAGCGCGACGCGTGCGCCATATTTTTCGGCTTGATAAATCAGCTCAAAACAATCCCGTGTTGTGCCGGCGCCGCCGCCCAGCACACCCACAGTCAAACTCGGATCAAAGCTTGCCAATTCTTCAAGTGCCTTCGGACCATTATAGGCAATCTTCAAAAATTCCGGACGCTCGGCTTTTGTGAGACCGGCAAGGCAACGCAAAATACAATCATTGACATAATGCGGCATCACTTCTGGGGCGACGGCGTTCTTTATGTTCGGATTGAAGACTTCAAGAAAATAAGTGAAATCATTGTCTTGGCAATCATTACGAAAATCACGAAAAGCTTCGAGTGAGGCGTGATCCGCTTCAAGATGATTGTTGAAGGTAATCGAATAAAGGCCGAGATTGGTGAGCGGCTTTCCTCCGCGCCGTCCACCGCCCGCGGTCATCGCATGCGCGAGCGATGCAGAGCGGAATGGCTTTGAGGCCGACGATGAGTAGGTTGCCCCACGCATCACCCAAATATCGGTCGTATCATTTGCGCGAATGGCCGGCTTCACCTTACTCTTTTTGAAAACACCACGATCTGTGAGCTTTTCGAGATTGGAGGCAGACACAAGCATGATGTCGACAATATCTTGCTCAATAATGGCCTGGATGTTGTCGAGAAATTCTTCGCGTGTGTGATAGCGCGTCCAAGACCCGTCTTTTGCTCTTTTCGGTGCAGAAGATGTGAGGCTTGGCCCCATGTCACCGTCCTTCGCATCTGCAATAATAAAATCTGATTTCTTATATTTGCCAGAACGGATGCGTGCGAGTTTTTGGTCTGAACGATACATGAAGCCCTCCCAATTTGCCTCACACTGGCCAATAAAATCATTTCATACAAGTGTCTTTTATGGTTGTCTTATAAAAATCATGGCGTCCAGGAAATGACTTTGGCCGCGTCAGATCTTTGGGAGGGAGGTCCATGTCCATCAATTTTTTAAGTGAGCTTACGGGCTCTTTTGCGATGCCGGCCCGGGAAAATCCCACGGTTGCTATGATTGAATCGGCCTATCGTCACCACAAATTAGATTGGCGTTACATCAATTGCGAAGTCGCCCCAAAGGATTTGGCCAATGCGGTGGCAGGCGCTCGCGCCATGGGATGGGCAGGGTTCAACTGTTCTTTGCCGCATAAAGTTGCGATCATTGAACATCTGGATGGACTTGGTGAGTCTGCAAAAGTGATCGGCGCTGTCAATTGTGCCGTTCGTCGAAATGGTGTCTATATCGGCGAGAACACCGATGGAAAAGGTTTCCTGCAATCGCTGCTTACCAAAATCAATCCGGCAGGAAAATCGGCTATTATCTTTGGCGCTGGTGGTGCCGCCCGCGCCTGCGCCGTCGAGATGGCCTTGTCCGGCCTTTCCTCGATATGGGTCGTCAATCGTGATCTTTATCGTGGCCGTATTTTGGCTGATCTGATCAATTCGAAAACAAAAGCGAAAGCGCATTACCGCTCGTGGGATGGCGAATATACGATTCCCGAAAATATCGATATTGTTGTCAACGCTACGTCGATCGGCCTGTTTCCTGATATTAAAGCGCGCGTTGCGGTCAAGAACGAGAGTTTAAGACCTTCACTCATTATTGCCGATATCATTCCCAATCCACCACGCACACGCCTTGTCGAAGAAGCCACAGCACGAGGCTGCCATGTGATCGATGGGCTTGGAATGCTAATCAATCAAGGTGTGATCAGCATCAAATATTGGACAGGAATTGATGTCGATGCTGGTGTCATGCGTAAAACGGTTGAAGAGATTTTTGAAAGATGAGCCGAGCCCCTTTCAAAAATCGAAAAGATATTAAGAGTGAAATGAAATAATGATATTTTGTTGCATTCCGTTACCATTTTTGGCAAAAAGTTCGTACCTAAGATTTTAAGACGGAGGATGCATGGCCTCGGTTGACATTGTAAATGTCTACAAATCGTTCGGTATCCATGAAGTCATTCACGGCATCTCTGTCGTCATTCCCGATGGCGAGTTCGTCATTTTGGTAGGGCCCTCGGGTTGCGGGAAATCGACACTCTTGCGTATGCTAGCCGGCCTCGAGCCTGTCACCTCGGGCAACATCAAAATTGGCAATCGCGTGGTCAATGATGTGGCGCCGAAGGACCGCGACGTCGCTATGGTGTTTCAAAACTACGCGCTCTACCCACATAAGACGGTCGCCGAGAACATGGGTTTCCCGTTGAAGCTCCGTCGTGCGCCAAAAGCGGAGATCGAAGCGCAGGTAAATCGCGCCGCTGAGATCCTTAGCCTCGCGCCCTTCCTTTCGCGCTATCCGCGCCAGCTCTCCGGTGGCCAGCGCCAGCGCGTTGCCATGGGCCGCGCCATCGTCCGCAATCCCAAGGTCTTCTTGTTTGACGAGCCACTGTCGAACCTCGACGCCAAGTTGCGCGTACAAATGCGCACTGAGATCAAGGAGCTGCATCAGCGTCTAAAGACCACAACCGTTTATGTCACTCACGATCAGGTCGAGGCCATGACCATGGCGGATCGTATTGTAGTCATGCATGAAGGCGTCGTCGAGCAGGTGGGCTCGCCCCTCGAACTCTACGATCAACCAGCTAATATATTTGTGGCAGGTTTCATCGGATCGCCGGCTATGAACCTGATCAAGGGCAAGATAAATGACGGTCCCGAACAGTCATTTGAAACTGAGACTGGCATCAAATTACCGATTGCTAAGTATTTTAAGGAAGTCAAAGACCGGCCATTGATTTATGGCATCAGACCTGAGCATCTATCGCTTGGCAACGGCGGCATCGCCACCGAAGTCTGCGTCGTCGAGCCATTGGGATCCGAGACGCAAGTGATTTTCAAGCTTGGCGGCGAAAGAATTGTCGGCGTGTTCCGCGAGCGTGTCTCCGCACGGCTTGGCGAAAATTTGCCGCTTATTCTGGATCCGGCAGCCGTCCACCTTTTTGACGAGGCGACGGGCGAGAGGCTCAATTGACGCCTAAAACTCGGTCGTAGTCAGCACATATGAGATGTAAAGGCGTCGCGTCCTCCTCGACTCCTGAGAGACGTGGCAACGGCGACACGAAAATGTTGTCGTTGAGATCTTTGTTGACGAGCGACACTTCACCCAGCATCACCGGCTCGCCTTCGGCCTTGAGCTCGTGATAGACGCCGGGCTCAAGAACGATGCTCTGGCCTGGATCGAGATGGACAGTTGTTGTTCCCTCGAAAACCATCGGCTCCTCGTCCAATAGAACTCTTGCCGGCGCTTTACTCGGATTGCCCTCTAGGTCTCCGGCCATTAGCGTTATAGAAAGGCAACCTCCGCCGCGATTGATGATGTCCTCCGTCTTCACATAGTGCGAGTGGGAAGAACAACCCTGCCTTGGTAGAAAAAAGAAGAGCTTCTCGCAATAGAGCCGCCCGCGGCCGGTCTTGAGCTTATCCTTGTCACCGTTGCGAATGGTGAAGAGTAGAATTCCCAGCGTCTCGAAGTTGCCTTGACCGAAGTCAGCGACATCCCATCAAAGGCGGCCGCGATAGATTTGAGATTGCAGCGTAAGCTTTCTTCGCATTTCTTCGGCACTCCGATGGGCAAACGATGGCAGAAGAAACTTGTGGTCCGCGAAGAACGATTTCGCAGTCTCGATAATCCTGTTTATCTCGCTTCTTTGCATTGGAATATTATTCATTATTAGCGGCGAAAATGGGCAAGTGCTTCGTGTGTTGGCGCCAGTGTTGATGGCAGTGAAGTATAGACCTTAGTATAGAGTTCTTGATAGTGCGCACTCCAAACTGGATCGGGTTCAACGTTTCGAATTTTGCCGAGTCCTTCCTGCATGGATTGTCGTGCCTCCTCTAGGTTCGCGAAAACTCCGGAACCGAGCCCGCCAAGGATCGCGGCGCTGAGGCCGGTTACTTCTGTGAGCGGCGTCACTTCGATCGAGGAGCCAATTATGCTCGCCTTGATCTTCATCCACAGATCATTGCGCGTGCTGCCCCCTATGACGCGAAAGCGTTTGATAGGTGTAACACCGTCGCAGGCTGTCATGCCTTCAATACCCAGTCTCATGCACATCGCTGTCCCTTCGAGCAGACTGCGGAACATGACGCCTAGCGAACTATCACTGCTGAGGCCAATGAAGCCTGCTCTGGCGTTCGGGTTCGGAAACGGCTGGTCGCCGCCGCGGAGCTGCGGCAGAAAGCATACGCCGTCGCTACCCGGTGCCACGGTATTTGCGGCTTCTATTAGCGCTTCATACGATGCGCCACTGGCAAGCCTGCGAAACCATTCTACTGCACCGCCGGAAGTATAAAGTCCGCAACATAGATAGTTGCGCGGCTTCTCGATCGCGAAAATGCCTTGCTGATAGCCATACCGCCGGAATCTCTCGTCGAAGATCGGCGTCTCGTTCATCAGAATTTGTACTTCAGCCGTGCCCATACTGTTGAGCAGCACACCCGGCTTATCAGTCTCGGCGGCGGCCGTGCTAATGATGTGATCGTGCCCACCGGCGGAGACCGTCATGCCAAAAGGCAGTCCGGTTTCCCCGGCTGCGTGCGCGTGAACCCTGCCAACCGCTTGCCCGCTGGCAATAAGTGGAGCCATGAGTGACGAGTTTATATCGATTTTAGCGAGAAGTTCCTTTGACCAGCAGAGCTTCTTAACGTCGAGCGCATTGGTGCGCGAGGCGAGCGTGTAATCGGTGCGCGCCTCGCCGGTGAGCCGGAAGACAACCCAATCGGCCATGTTGAGCCACAAATGGGCCCTTGAGAAAACTTCAGGATGGTGGCGCCGCCACCACATGAGCTTGCTGACACCGAAAGTGTGATTGATGTTGACTCCGCTTACAGAATACACATAGTCATCGCCGAGTTTTTCTCGGAGGTCTCGGCTCTCGGCGAGGGAGCGGTTGCAATACCAGGCAATCACTGGCCCCAGTTCCTTGCCATCCTTACCCATGAGAACCGCGGCCTCCCCGACGCTTGCGACTGCAAGGCCTGCGATCAACTGACCATTGGTTTGTCGAGTGAGCGAACGTAGGACATTGCAGACTGAGCGCCACAAATCCTCCGGATAATTCTCGGCCCACCCAGGCTTTGGGAAATGATACGGAGTGGGCTCCGCGGCTTCGGCAACGATGCTACCTTTTAGGTCTACTGCGACGGCACGGATGCGCCCCGTGCCGAAATCAAGACCGGCCAGCAGTGTTGGCATTGGGTCAGCCCTTGACGGCGCCGAGCGTTAACCCGCGCACGATGTAACGCTGCGCGATAAGCGCTATGATGACGGGGGGAATTATCGCTGTCATGGCGCGAACACCCATGAACCAGAATTGCACGCCACGCGTGTCGATAGCGCCGGCAATGTGAACTGGCACGGTAATCGCCTTGTCGCTGCCGATGGTGACGGCGAACAAAAACTCATTCCAGGTAAAGGCAAAAATGATTAGACCCGTTGCTGCCATGGAAGGTGCTGCAAGCGGCAGCGCTACGCGCCAAAAGGCGCCCCAATGATTTGCACCGTCAATGAGTGCGGCTTCCTCGAGTTCGACCGGAAGATCGAGAAAGGTTTGGCGCAGGATCACCACGACAAACGGTAGAACGAAGGTGGCGTTAATCAGAATGAGTGCCAAATACGTGTCGAGGAGCCCGAGCGCTCTCATCGTCAAATAGAATGGCACGACGGTCGCCACCGGTGGCAGCACGCGCTGTGAGAGGAACCATACGGTGATATCGCGGTTCTTCCAACGCTCGAACCGAAAGCGTGCAATGGCATAAGCCGCCGACGTGCCGAGGACCAACGCTAAGACGGCAGCCGACACGGAGATAAACGTACTGTTGATAAGCGCTTGACTGGTTTCGGGCGTGCCCAGTTGATCGGTCCAGTTGCTGAGGGTTGGCGTGAAGTGGAGCCACGGGATACCGAGGCCTGCGACAGTGAATGTATCGAGCGGATTGCGAAGCGACTGCGAAAACGCCCAGTAGATCGGAAACACAAAGAACAATGCAACAATTACGGCAGCGAGAGATAAAAAGGCACCACTCAAACCATCGTTTTTCTTCGCTGCCTCAATCATAGGATTCTCTCAGCCGGCGGAAGAACAGCATGATGACGACCATGGTGGCGGCCAAAAGCGCATAAGCCATGGCGCTCGCATAGCCGAGGTCGAAAAAGCGCAGACCTGTGCGGAACGCGAGAAGTGAGAAGGGCTGTGTTGCCACACCCGGCCCGCCGCCGGTCATCGAGAACGGGATATCGAAAAACTTCAGCGCTTCGGCGAGGCGTAATAATAGCACGATTAAGATTGTGGGTTTCAGTAGCGGCAGCATCACTTGTGTCAACATTGCTAGCCGACTGGCGCCATCGACGTGCGCGGCCTCATAAAGCTCATCAGGAACGCTTTGCAGCGCCGCGAGAAAAACAAGAAAGCAGAACGGCGTCCATTGCCAAATATCAACAAGGATCACCGAAAAAAGCGCGCCTGAGGGATTGGAGAGAAACGGGATACCGGTCCAAGCCAACGGGCCACCTACCTCGTAGAAGATAGTGAAGAAAGTGTAGCCAACAGCAAGTGGTGTTGCAAAAATTGGTAAAATCATAATGGAACGCAAGAGCGGTCTGCCGAAGATATGCTGATTGAACAGGATGGCGAGCAAGAACCCGAAAATTAATTCAAGCGGCACGGCGAACGAGACGAATAGCAGCGTCACTAGGACGGCCTCTTTCACCTGCGGATCGCTGATCAGGCGCTTGAAATTTTCCGCTCCGATGAACGTTGCGACATTCGTTTCCTGCTTAATCACCACGTTCTTGGTGCGCGCCTGGCCCTGATCGTCGAGAATAACTTTTCCCTGCTCATCGACTATCGGCACTTTTTCACGTTTTACCTCGATCTTCTGCTCGATCTTGAAGAAGGCGAGATAGAGTGAATAGCCGAGCGGAAAGACGGTGAAAGCAAGCACCCAGACCACTGCTGGGAACAGGAATAGGAAACGGATATTGCCAGTCCAGCGCATGAGAAACCTAAAAAATGACCGGGACGACGACCAAGATCGCCCCGGTCAATTCTATGCTTACGGCGCGTAGCCGATGGCCGCTTGATAATCGGCTTTCTGCTTGTCGCGGCCGATGCGGTCGGTTACACCTTCCCAAGCAGCTGCAGTATCATCGAGCGCCTTTTGCGCTGCCTTGCCGCCGCTCATCGTTGCGGAAAGATTCTTGTCCAGAATGTCCCAATATTCAAACGATCCCGGAATACGCAAGTATGTTAGCATCGTTGGCGCATAAAACACGTCGCGATAAGCTTTCGTATAGGTCGCTGCGTCATTTGCATCCCAACCCGCCGCTACATAATCCTCGATTTTGGCGCTGCCGCCATCGGCCTCCAAAAACTGATATGAGAAGCCCGGATCAACGCCATCCCAGCCGACCGTTGACATTAGTTTCGACACGGGCCGGATCGCCATCAGTGACAGTAACGAATAAACGGCTTCAGGATTTCCAGAGAAATTTGAAATGACACCGTGCCACGAGCCACCCGTGGTATTCCCCACCTGACGCGGCTTATCCAGCTTCACGAACTCCTTCTTTTCAAAGTCATAATATTCGTTAGACGACGGCATCATTGCACCAGCGCATTTGCCTTTGATTTTCGAACGGCTAGTATCCTGGCAGAGCGCACCAACGTCGCCCCATGAGAAGACGAACACTGCTTTGCCGCGTAGGAAGTAGTCCCACGCCTCGCCGAGCGACCAACCGACTTGCGCCGATGGACCTGTCTTATGCAAGTCCTGCAGGAAATTTAGCGCCTTCACATGGCCAGGGCTATTAATTAGTGGCTTCATGTTTTCCGGATCGAACCAATAGACGTTTTTTGTGCGGGTCACCTTGTCGCCCGGATTCATGACGAAGGAGGCAGAAAGAGACTGGAAGTGATAGTGGCCCTGTTCGCCCACTTTCAGATGCAGCACAGTGCCGCTGTCTGGATCGGCGTCGTTCGCGTCCCAGTTCTTGCCGTTAAAGTATTTCGAGATGTCGAGCACCTGCTGCCAAGTTTTTGGCGGCACCGGCAAATCGTAACCGTATTCCTTCTTGAATGCCGTTTTATGCGTCGGATCATTCAAGACGTCTGAGCGATAGTAGAGAACCTGACCATCACCGTCGTTAAGCACTCCGTAGCCCTTGCCGCCCCATGTATGGAGCGTCTTGAGTGACGGCGGCATGTCGTCATAAGTCCATTTGGGATATTTACCCGATGCCATGAGTTCATCGATCTGATATGCATAGCCCGAAGGGATTATGTCCCCATACCAGAAAGCGCCGACCATAAAGGCATCATATTGACCGGTCCCATTGCGAAGATCCAGCATCATCTTAGTGTAGTGCTCCGCAAATGGAAGCTCCACGATGTTCAACTTGCCGCCTGAGAGCTCTTCCCAGATCGGTCGGAATTGATGCAACGGCCCGCTGATACCACCCTTGGGGCCGGCGCCGTTGACTGTCACCGAGATCGTCACATCTTTGAAAGGCTTTTTACCCGGCCCAAACTCGGAGCCCATTTCCTGGCGTGTCGTTTTGATGACAGTATTGTTGTAAGCTTCGCCAAGTTTCAGTAACACAGAGCCGTCATCTTTCCATTCGACGTTCTGGGCTGTCACCGTCGTCGAAAGTAGCGCTATTGACGACACAGCCAGTATGAATTTTTTCATTCTAACCAGCATGATACCCTCCCATTAGATTTTTTGTGAACCGTGGCTTGAACACCATTTTTAGCCGAAAGAATTTAAGCTATCGTGAAGAAAAACACAACAACTATCTGGCGGTTTTCGCTATTAAGAGACTGTAAAAATCTTGGGATCTTTTCGGAAATACCTCATGGTCGCGTGTCCATCGTCAGATAATTTGAGACGTTTTGGTGTTTGATCGAAGAGAGGATCTGGCACATTGGATTTTGATGTTAAGCGGCATTTCTATGGTGTTGCAAGCGTCTTGTTTTAAGCGTGTCTCGTTT
>VGCJ01000076.1 GCA_016870035.1 Alphaproteobacteria bacterium | reverse complement strand
TTCACGCCATTCGGGTTTGCGGCAAAATCGCTGGCCAACGCGTTTTTATATCCGGCTGTGATCCGCTCGGACTTCTGACGCTTCTTGCAGCCCGTCATGGGGGCGCGCGCGAGATAATTGCCACAGATATCTCCTCTAAATCGCTGCAGCTGGCCCTCCGTTTAGGCGCGGATTCGATCATAAATGTCAGCGCGGATACGGATGCCCTTAAAGCCCTGCGCACCGATATCGGACAGGTAGATCTCGCTTTCGAAACATCAGGGACATCTTCCGAGGCACAAATTGCCTTCACCTGCGTAAAGCCGGGCGGCCGCATCATTCAAATGACTCAGGGCGCCGATGTGATGGTTGCTCCCGATCTCCTGATCTCAAAAGAAATCGAATATTGCGGTGCCTTTCGCTTTAAAGAGGAATTTGAGTGGGCGGTGGATCTGCTTGCTAAACGGGCTATCGATCTGGCGCATCTTCTCGGCGCGGCGATGCCATTCCGGAATGCCCGAGCCGCTTTTGATCTCGCGGCAAACCGCGCGGAAGCCACTAAAGTCCAACTGGTCTTCTAGTGAGTCTCGCCCCAGCCGCTAATTGAATTTTGGCCGCGCCTGCCAGCCCCGTTTCGGCCTCCGAAATACGGCAAGAAATTTCCTCTTTACGACACCTCAGGGGCGGTAACGGGTGGAAACGACAAATTTCGCGTAAAAATACAATTCTTCGCTTGTGCAGAACCCAAGCTTCGGCGACGATAGAGTATCGGATCAGTTTACTGGTCCGTTGGGAGGTCAACGCTGCAATGATGAGCCTGCATGGCTTGCGAGCGGCGCTGGCGATGACGAACCACGAAAGCGACCTCGAACGGACCTAACGTCCGAACCGGGGCGCAACGAAGAAGGGGATAGCCGTGGAAGAATACAACAAGCTGAAACATCTGTTCGACAAGGGCGCATTGTCTCGCCGCGACTTCATGGCAGGCGTTGCCATGATCGGTGCCGGCATGGCGGTTACGCCAACGCTTCTTTCCGGCACGGCGCAAGCCGCAGCGCCGAAGGTCGGCGGAAACTTCATCATCGGCATGGAAGGCGGCTCGGCCACTGACTCTCTCGACCCGCGCACTTATGCTGACTCGGTCATGATCGGTGCGTCTCTCGCCGTTTATAACTGCATGGTCGAATTCGACGAGAAGGGCAATACAACAGGCGAATTGCTCGAAAGCTGGGAGGCGAAGCCCGGTGCAAAAGAATGGATCTTCAATGTCCGCAAGGGTGTGAAGTTCTCGAACGGTAAGACGCTTGATGCTGACGACATCATTTACTCGATCGGCATACACAGAGGTGAAACAAAATCACCTGCGAAGGGCATTTTATCGCCGATCTCTGAAATCAAGAAGCTTAATGACCATCAGATCCAAATGACACTTGAAGGCGGCAACGCTGACTTCCCTGTCATTCTCGGTGACTATCACTTGATCGTTGTTCCGAACGGTTTCACCGACTGGCAGAAGCCAATCGGCACCGGCGGTTACACGCTTGAGAAGTTCGAGCCAGGCGTTGGCTTGAAGTTCAAGCGCCGTGGCGATTACTGGAAAGCGGGTCGCGCAAATTTCGATACCGTCGAAATCCGCAACATTCAGGACGTCGCCGCTCGTACAGCAGCGCTTCAATCGGGCCAGGTCCATGCGGTCAACCGTCTCGACCCACGCACCGTCAACCTTCTCATGAAGGACAAGAAGCTTAACGTTGTTCGCACGAAGGGCACGGGTAACCGTTTCTGCTTCGTGGCGCGCGTGACCGATACTCCTTTCGATAACAAGGATCTTCGTACAGCGTTGAAATTTGGCATCGATCGTCAAAAAATCATCGACCAAGTCTACAGCGGTTTTGCAACCCCTGGCAACGATCATACGCTTGATGCCGGCAATCCTTTCTACAACACATCATTGCCGCAGCGTAAATATGATCCGGATAAAGCCGCATTCCATTTCAAGAAAGCAGGTCTTGCTAATGCCAAGATTGAATTGCAATCATCGGAAGGTGCTTGGGGTTCAGCGGTAGATTGCGCTCAGCTCTATCAAGAGTCGCTCAAGAAAGCTGGCATCAATCTTGATGTGAATACAGGCTCAGGTGACGGCTACTGGGATAATGTCTGGCTTAAGGTACCGTTCTGCGCCGTGTATTGGGGCCGCCGCCTCTCAGCTGATCAAACCTTCACGCAGGTGTATGGCTCGGGGTCTGACTGGAACGACTCCAATTGGAGACGCCCGGAATTTGATAAATTGATCACCGACGCCCGTGCTGAACTTGACGGGAATAAACGTAAGGAAATGTATTTTAAGGCTCAAGAAATGATTTCAGATGACGGCGGCATGATCTGCTTTGCTATTACCGACTACCTCGACGGTTACGCGAAAAATGTCGTAAATAATACGCCGCACGCTCGTTATGATTTGAACGACAACCGTATGGCAGAAAAGGGCTCGTTTGCGTAGTTCAGCAGACAATTTAATAAGATAATGATAACGAGGGCGATCCGATGCTGAAAACCATAGCGATCCGGATCGCCCTCGGTTTTTTAACTCTATGGGCCGTTTCGATCTTGATTTTCGGAGCGACCGAAATTCTCCCTGGTGACGTTGCCAGCGCGGTGTTGGGCCAAGGCGCCACACCTGAGACGCTTGCCGTCTTCCGTCATGAGCTCGGGCTAGATCGCCCCGCTTATGTTCGTTATCTCGAATGGTTCTTCAATGCGCTTCATGGTGATCTCGGAATCGCGATGACGAACAAGCGCGTGATTGTTGAAACCATCGCGCCGCGTCTTTCAAATACGTTATTTCTTGCCGGTTATGCGGCCTTGATTGCGGTGCCCACTTCTGTAGTGTTCGGCGTTGCCGCGGCAATCAATGAAGGAAAATTCGTCGATCGGTTCGTCAATATCGTTTCACTGATGACGATTTCGGTTCCTGAATTTTTCATCGCATATGTTCTTATTCTTTATCTTGCCGTGCAATTTGAAATCTTCCCTTCGCTCTCGACTGTCTTTCCAGAAATGGATTTCTCCGAGAAGATTTTTATCGCCGCCCTTCCTGCTTTCACGCTCACAATGCTAGTGATGGCGCATATGCTCAGAATGACACGCACTTCAGTGCTGTCGATCATGTCACAGCCTTATGTCGAGATGGCCTTTCTTAAAGGGCTCACGCGCGCACAAGTGATTATACGCCATGCATTACCGAACGCAGCCGCGCCGATCATCTCGGTGATTGCGTTAAACCTCGCTTATCTAATCGTCGGCGTCGTGGTGATTGAAGTCGTGTTTGTTTATCCGGGTATCGGCCAATTCATGGTCGATGGCGTTTCCAAGCGTGATCTACCCGTTGTGCAAGCTTGCGGTTTGATTTTCGCAGGCGCGTTTGTTGGATTAAATACCGTTGCAGATGTCTTGGCCATCATGGTCAATCCACGTTTGAGACACCCCCTCTAGGATCCTTATGAAACTCTTCGGCTATAAACCACCGCTCACGGCTTGGCTCGGTCTCGCGATCATCGGCATCTTTATTTTTGTCGCGATCTTCGCCGATGTCATTGCGCCTTATGGCGAAGCGGAATCTGTCGGCCAAACATGGGATGATCCGTCTTTCGCCAATTGGCTCGGCACCGATAACATTGGACGCGATCTTCTCTCGCGTTTGATTTACGGCGCGCGCATGACGATTGGGGTTGCTCTTGTAACAACCATTCTCTCGTTCTTCATTGGCATCACAACGGGATTCACGGCCGCTGTCGGTGGCCCTGTGATTGATCAATTCTTGTCACGACTTGTGGATGTCATGTTGTCGATCCCGCTCTTGATTTTTGCATTGATCATTCTCTCGGTCTTTGGCTCATCGATCACAACCCTTGTGTTGACGCTTGCCATTCTCGACTCGACCCGCGTATTCCGTTTAGCGCGTGCGGTGGCGACCAATCTTGCGGTGA
Source organism: Alphaproteobacteria bacterium (assembly GCA_016870035.1). Classification (GTDB taxonomy): domain Bacteria; phylum Pseudomonadota; class Alphaproteobacteria; order Rhizobiales; family Beijerinckiaceae; genus CAIUPE01. Next base: position 6,500 of record VGCJ01000076.1, on the reverse strand, counting down.
TGGAATATGTTGAAGCCGCGCGCCTTCGCGGTGAAGGCCTTTGGTGGATCATGCGCCGTGAAATTTTACCGAACGCGTTGCCGCCGATGATTTCCGAATTCGGTCTTCGTTTTTGTTTCAATTTCTTGTTTGTGGCGAGCCTCTCCTTTTTGGGTCTTGGCATTCAACCGCCATTTGCCGACTGGGGTGGCATGGTGCGTGATAATGGCAAAGCCATCAGCTTCGGCATTCCCGCCCCGCTGTGGCCAGCGCTTGCGATTGCGATCATGACGGTGGGTGTCAATCTCGTTGTCGATTGGATCCTCTCGATCAATTCACGTCCTTCCGGCGCATCGGCGGAGATGTGAGATGATCGCCACCAATAAAACCATATTGAAACTCACGGATCTGCGCGTTGAAGCGCTGAGCGGCACGGTTCTCGTCGATAATGTCTCGCTTGAATTGAAACGTGGCGAAGTGGTCGGTCTCATCGGTGAATCAGGCGCGGGCAAATCGACCATTGGCCTGGCGTCAATGGTCTATGCACGAGCCGGCTGCCGCATCACCGGTGGCAAAGTTGAAATTGATGGCGAAGATATTCGCCTCCTTGATGCCGACGGACGTCGTGATCGGCGTGGCCAACGCATCGCCTATATTGCACAAAGTGCTGCGGCTTCTTTTAATCCCGCCCATCGCTTGATGGATCAAGTGATTGAAATGCCCGTGAGCCATGGGCTCATGACGATCAGCGAAGCGAAAGCCTGGGCGCTTGAATTGTTCCGCGCGCTTGATTTGCCAAACCCGGATACATTTGGTGATCGCTATCCGCATCAAGTCTCCGGCGGCCAATTACAACGCGCGATGGCAGCGATGGCGATGTCATGCCGTCCAGATATTCTCGTGCTTGATGAGCCCACAACCGCGCTCGATGTGACAACACAAATCGAAGTGTTAACGCTGCTAAAGAAACTCATCCGTGATTATAATATGGCTGCGCTCTATATCACGCATGATCTCGCGGTGGTCGCGCAAGTCTCCGACCGCATCATGGTGCTGCGTCACGGCAAGATGGTCGAGCTCGGAGAGACCGCGCAAATTCTGCAAGCGCCAAAAATGGATTATACACGCGCGCTTGTTGCTGAACGAAAAGCCGCTGACAAACTCGCCGTTGTTTCAGCATCCAATCAAGCGCAACCCGTTATCGAAGCGCATAATGTTGTCGGCATTTACGGCACATTCACGGCTGTTAAGGATGTTTCGATTTCTGTCGCGCGGGGCGAAACGGTTGCGGTTGTCGGTGAATCAGGATCGGGCAAAAGCTCTCTCGCGCGTTTGATCGTGGGCCTTCTGCCGCGCCGTGCCGGTGAAGTGAAACTTCATGGCGAGATGCTGTCCGCAGATTTGAAGGGACGCACGCGTGACGAGTTACGGAAAGTCCAACTCATCTATCAACAACCCGATGTCGCCTTAAATCCGCGCCAAACCGTTGGCGAAATTATTGGCCGTCCGATCGAATTTTATTTCAACCGTTCACCCGAAAATGTGAAAGCACGCGTCAATAAATTGCTCCGTCTTGTCGGATTGCCGGAAGATTATGCAGGTCGACTTTCAACGGCCCTCTCTGGCGGACAAAAGCAGCGCGTCTGTATTGCACGTGCGCTTGCGGCTGAACCTGATGTGATCATTTGTGATGAGCCGACAAGTGCGCTTGATCAACTCGTTGCTGAAGACATTCTGAAACTCTTGAAATCACTCCAAGACAATCTCGGTGTTGGGTATCTCTTCATTACGCATGATCTTGGCATTGTCCGTCGGATTGCGCATCGCACCGCCGTGATGCTCAAGGGCGAAATCATCGCCCAAGGGCCAACCGCAAAGATCTTTTCTCCGCCCTTCCATCCTTATACGGAACAACTTCTGTCTTCAGTTCCGGAGATGCGGACCGATTGGCTTGATGATGTTTTGGCCAAAAGAGTTCTCAAATCGGCCTGAACGCGTTCTCTTTGACGTAAAATATCGAAAATCCCGAATTCGCTTTACTTATATGAGACAACCTGTCATAGGGGCTCTGGGTTTCTTTCGCTCTACCTGATGTTGGCTGCGTAAAGCAGCGTGCTCCGGCACAATACACGATCTCCTAAAAACTGATTTTGTCAGCGTTTGATTAGAGTTTCCCGGAAAAGTCCGAAGCTTCGCTTTGAGACTTGGGAAGGAGAACTCGCGTCTTTCATGGGAAAGACGACAACGCTTGATAAGTCTTAAGGAGACAACAATGGCGACTGGTAACGTAAAATGGTTCAATTCCACCAAGGGTTTCGGCTTTATTCAACCTGATCAAGGCGGCGCGGATGTGTTCGTGCATATCTCTGCTGTTGAACGCGCAGGCTTGCGCGGCCTTAATGAAGGCCAAAAAGTAAGCTACGAGCTCGCGACGGAAAAAGGCAAGACTTCAGCGGTCAATCTGAAACTCGCTTAAGTCGAGTTGGTCCCGCTTTTCGCGGGATCATTCTGATTTATTTCATCGCTGTTAATCTTTATCTGCGCTTGAAGTTTATCTTCAAGCGCAGTGAATTTATTGGATGTTTCATGGATAATTTTGACGGGCTCCGCTTGCAGCCTGCGCTTTTATACGCGCTCGCGGCAATGAATTTCAAAACGCCAACGCCTATTCAAGCGGCTGCGATTCCGCCTGCGCTTGAAGGCCAAGATATTTTAGGCACCGCGCAAACCGGCACGGGCAAAACGGGTGCCTTTGGCATTCCGCTCATCGCGCATCTTCTGAATAACCCCGATGATCATGCGTTGGTGATGACACCGACGCGCGAACTCGCCACGCAGGTGATGGCGACGATGCATCAACTCATCGGCAAAAAAACGCGCATCAATTCCGCGCTTCTAATCGGTGGCGCGTCAATATTCAATCAATTTGAACAATTGCGCAAATCGCCCCGTCTCATTGTCGGCACACCGGGCCGCATCACGGATCATCTCTTGCGCAAAAGCGTATCGCTTTCTGCAACACGCTTTCTTGTGCTCGATGAAACAGACCGCATGCTGGATATGGGTTTCGGCATTCAAATCGATAGGATTTTGTCGTTTATTCCGCAAGAGCGTCAGACATTACTCTTTTCTGCAACGCTGCCAAAAAATATTTTGAAGCTCTCTGGCCAATATCTTACAAACCCCGTGCGCATTTCAACGGGTAGTACCAACGCGCCGGTAGCACTTGTTAAACAAGACAAAATTGATGTGAGCGAAAGTGAAAAATATTGTCTACTTCTCAAAGAACTTGAAAAGCGCGAAGGTACGATCATTGTTTTTGTGAAAACAAAATTGAGCGCCGATCGTCTCGCCAAAAAGCTTCGCGCCCAAAATCATAGCGCGGATGTGATCCATGGCGACCTTCGCCAGAACCAACGCGATCGCGCTATCAAAGCCTTCAAAAATTATGAGACACGGATTCTTGTGGCGACAGATATTGCCGCTCGTGGACTTGATATTCCGCACATCGAGACGGTGATCAATTATGATCTGCCGCAAGTCGCGGAAGATTACATTCACCGTATCGGCCGTACGGCACGAAATGGTGCCGAAGGTGTAGCTGTGTCACTGGTTACACATGAGGATGGTAAAAAATGGCATGCGATTCACCGTTTGCTCAATCCGCATGAAAAGCCCGAACGCGCACCCAAAAAGCTGGGACTATCAAAAAACAAATCAAGATCACGAGACCGCGATTATGGGCGCACTGCGCGTTCAAGAAAAAATGCGGATCCTTTCGAGAAAAGCGCCCAACTACGTTATCACGAAAAACGTGAGAGCGCGAAAGAAACCTATGATCCCATTGACACGCCCGTAAAAAAACAGTTTGCCGGCAAAAGAAAATTCGAGCGTAATGATAGCGCTCCCTCCTCTTTTAAACAGTATGCGCCCCGCTCAGCCCGCAAGGCTTTTTCATTTGATGACCGCAATCCGTCATCATTCGAAGGACAGCCAACCCACGCAAAGAAAGATCACTGCGACGATCAGCGTGCGCCAAAACGCAAAGAACACCGTGAAGCGCCCGCAAAAGAGCGTGACGCGACAAGAAGCTTCAAGCCAAAGACCAGTAAAAAGCGCTTTGGTGAAAAAACCCGCCCGCTTCGCGCTGGTGACGCGCCTTCATCGAAAGGCAAACCCTATCGTGCGCACAAAGCGAAATCATTTGGCGGGAAGAGCGGTGGCGCTTCTGATCGACAAGGAAAATTCAAACGCACGGTTTAAACACAACGATTGAACAAGCTTAACGGCTCCGCTATTTAATACCGATATAAATGAATAGCGGAGGGAAAGAGCCTGGCAGCCAACTCTCTGGGCGGGGCGAAGCGAAGCCCATGGTACAATTGCGAAAATTGGTTCTCGGACCCGTTTACTCGGGATTGCGCTACTTCCCGCCAGGCAGAGACTGGCTCGTTAGAAGGTGCATTTTCCAACGTCAGCGCCGGAGATCTTTATTCCGCAGTCCAAGCGGGCGCCTCGCTACCCCAACCGACTTCGCCGCCCGCGCTGGCGCCGAGACCGCCCATTCACTAACATTGATACTGGATTACTCGTTGGGGGCCGATCACGATATTTTCGCTGTTTTCCTATTTAACTTTTTATGGTTAGCTGCCATCAAATGATCCTATATTAATTCAGCATTACAATTAGCGGGAGCTAAAGCTTCATAGGCATGTTTGGTTGATTTATAAAGTCATTTACTATGGGACGTAGAGTGCGGTCAGTTTGTATCGAAGGAAAAAGTGTAACGTGATTGTGTTATAATGACCCCGACATACTCCTATCAACATATTTAGTATTTTACAGCCGTTTTTATTATCGAACGGATGGCCTTAATAACCAACCACCTTTACGCCTGAAAAACTTTAATCCTACATACCTCGGCGATTATCTCTTCAGACTTATCCTTTTCTCGACCGTTCGATCGCACTCAATCAGCCCGAAATCCAAGCAAAATACAGATACATTTTAGCAAGTGAACGCCACCTTAGCCGACACGTGTTGTCAACCATGTGAGGGCTTGTGTCCAAAGCTTCTTATAGCCCGGCCACTTAGAGAATGTTTCTGGAAGCCAGTGTGGGGCGACATCTGAGGTCCAAGCTAGTGTGCGGCCAGCCCCAAACCGCCCAGCAACGAGAAGAGGATGATGTCCCTGCTCTGCGGGAAGCCGAGCAATTACTGTTGCGTCTGGCTTTGCGATTACCTCGTTTACGCCTAAGAGTGAAGGCCATGGCCCATCTATGCCTAAAACTATCGGATGATACGGCTCGGTAATTTCGGCAATAATGCCTTCTGGTGCTTCAATCCTATCATCAAAAGGATGGCATTCAACCGGAAGCGCAGCTTCCACTGGTGTGCGTCGCCATCGGGCGCGACCATCTATTCCCTGAAATGATAGATATCCGCCAATCATCATCAAACCGCCGCCATTGTGACACCAACGGTTCATGAGCGTTAATCGGTTGGGTAAAGTTTTTCCATGAAACCACACATCCTGAGGAAGAAGAAAAGAATTACTACCAATATCGGATAAGAGGATTGCATCATAATTCGATAGACCTTCAAGTGTGTAGGGAAATCCCTCCACGGCATCCTGAGAATGCATATGAATTAGCTTGAAATCACTGCCTTCTAACGCTTCGATCAAAGGCTTAACGCCAACACCGCAACTAACGGTCGCAAATGTGTCGAACCCTTTGAAATGGTTCACGGCTGAGACCCAGCTTTCACCAACTAACAAAATATTCTTTTTCAACTATTTAACTCCTTCAGTTTCGACGCAAACAGTTTATCGGTCAGATGAAAATTTCTATTTGACGATTGTCATTTGTCAGATATCAAAAGTTACTTTTGTTTGTCCTCAAAAAAGATCGTGAGTTTATTTAGCCGAAATGTGACGACGTTTTTTGGCGTTGCAAAGGTCCTTTTTAAATATTTCTTGATCGACACTTTCACGTTCAATGAAGATGGCTTGACCCCAACGAGAGGGAGCGTAAGCGGTGGTAAAATTGATTAGGCTTTCCTTATTAAGAAGGTGATTATCGCTGGTGACAAAGTCGCCGATCTTATTTTGGGGGTCGACGGGAAGATAATTATTTCCGAGTAAGATGCGGTTCTTGAAAGTTTGATGCCAGGGCAAGACCTTTCGTTGAGCCTGTATGTAGCACCTCAATCTGGTAGTGCCTCTTCTCGGTCTTATCGGCGCTCAATCTCTTAGCCTTCCCAATTCGGTATTGTGACCTCGTCCAGCAAAGAAAATCAAGTCGGATCAATTAGCCTACCGCCACAAACTTCGAGAAACTGATGCTACCTTATTGAGAGCCTTAAGCTCTGTATACTTCGTCGGTGCCATCCCGCCAAGCTTCTTGTGCCACGTGTGATACGTCGCATAAATATTCCTGGCCGTCCGGCAGACCTTTTTAACCCTAACATCCACGGCCTAGTCCAGTTTTACCTACTTTAAAATCCTCAAATAATCTTTT
>VGCJ01000075.1 GCA_016870035.1 Alphaproteobacteria bacterium | reverse complement strand
CCAAAAAGCCGCGACCTTACGCGGGCCTACGATTGCCGCTGAATTCAAGACGATGGTGGCGGAGTATATTGAGAAAAGGTTTGGGTGAGGCGTTTGCTTTGTCGGTCGGCAATCGATTAGTCGTCATTGCAAGCGAACGCGAAGCAATCTAGTTGATAATTATTATTGAGGCGCATCGGTTGTCATACGCCTTTTCTTTTGACTCCACCTAGATTGCTTCGCGTTCGCTCGCAATGACGGTTTGTGTGCCCAGCTCCCGCAGAAATATATTGCTCACATTTTACTAAAATGCACCTGTTCGATTTAAGCGCGTTGCATCTTCTCCTCAATAACGTCTGCTCTCCGCGTTTTAAGCGCCGGGGACGTTGCGTTTTGGTCGAAGGTTTGCTTTCGTTTTTCTTAGGTCATGTATCCACATGGCCTGGGGCCTGAGAAACCCCCACTCAAGTCGGCAGTGCCTCTGCCGAGACCAAACGGCCCTGACGCTCACACGTCGGGGTGGCGGCGTTATGTCCAGGCTGCAAAGCTAAAAGCGCTGCGGCCAAACTTGAATGGCTTTCTTAGCACCCCGACTCCAGTGCGCGGCACTGGAGTCGTTTCGCTTTCTGGGACCTGCACCAGTGCGTTGCACTTGTGTCGATTCACCAAAAGAGGTGCGCGATGCTGTTGAAAGACATTCCTGAAAGTTTATAATTAAATTATTCGGTTCATGTTTTGGCGCTGATGCTGCAATCCATTCTGATTCGCGCCGAGGAGATGATCGATCAGCAGAATGTTGACTCGGATGCCGATAAAACGCGCGCGCTTCATAATCTCACAGAGATTCTTTCAACTGCTCTTCGCGATGCCGAGTCCTTGCAGAAGCGGAGGATGAATTAAGGGTGGTGCGCTTAACGCGTCGCCATATATCCCGCCACAACGAGTTCGGCAGTTGAAGGGTTGTACGCCATCGGGATGTTATATACAAGCGCAAGTCTTGGGAGCGCTTTCACATCGACATCATGCGGATGCGGTGACAGCGGATCAACAAAAAAGACAAGCCCATCGATGCGCCCTTCCGCAATCAGCGCGCCGATTTTTTGATCGCTGCCCAGCGGGTCGCTTTTCATGCGCGTGATCTGAAGCTCTGGGCAGCGCTCTATGATGCGTCCGCCTGTTGTGCCTGTTGATACAATATCGCATTGCACCAATTGCGCGCGATGTTTTTCAGCCCATTCGATCATACGATCTTTCATCTGGTCATGAGCAATAAGCGCAATACGAGATTTGGCCATGATGAGAGTCCTGTTTTTATGAACAATAACAAAAGTGGCGCGGTCTCAAAACGTTTTCCCTTCACCGCTGTTCGCCAAGGCCTGTAATCCCTCCCGATAAGTGGGATAGAGAAATTTCACACCCAGTTCCTCGCGGATGAGGCGATTTGAAACGCGTTTGTTGTCTGCGTAAAAACTTCTCGCCATTTCACTCATCACTGCCTTTTCAAACGGGATTTCTGGTGGCGGATCAACACCCATCAATTCAGCGACATAAGTTAACACATCTTGCGGCGGGGCGGGTTCGTGATCTGTGACATTATAAATCGCCCCCGCGCGTGGTTTCGCAAGCGAGGCCAAAAGCGTTTGTGCGATATCGTCAACATGAATGCGATTGAACACTTGTCCCGGCTTGATGATCCGTTGCGCGCGCTGTACGAGATTAAGGATCGGATTGCGACCGGGGCCATAAATTCCGGCAAGGCGGAATATATGAACCGCTTTCTTCGCGGAAGCTCCAAGCGATAACCATTCTTGTTCGACCTTCACCCGCATATGCGTGCGTTGATGGCTGGGCGTTGGCGGTGTTGTTTCATCAACCCACCCCCCTTGCGCATCGCCATAAACACCGATGGTGGAGAGATAACCGATCCACGTGATCGCTTTGGAATTTTCAATTTCACGCGCAAAGCGCCGCAACACCGGATCACCTTTTTCATCCGGTCCGATTGAAATCAAAACCGCATCCACTTCTCGAAGCGCGTCAAAAATTTTCGGATCTGCATATTCGTCATTAAACACACAGGCATGGCAATAATCATTGGTGAGGCGCATAGCTTTTTCTGATGACGTCACCGTTGCCGTGATGTCTAAAAAGCGATCGGAGGCGAGATCAACAAAGGCTTTCGCAGAAAATCCGAGACCGAATACAACGAGTTTCATCCAAGAACCTTTCCGAGACGCCATTCCTCGCGCACGGTTTCATCGGGCTCATGAGTCAAATGATGCGTGCGAAATTTTTCAAATTCTGCATCAGATACGAGTTGAGCCAGCGCCCAGATCGCTACACCTCTCACCAGAGCTGAGCTATCTTTTAAAAGAGGCTTAATCGCGCTGATCATGCTTTGATCGTCCGAATTTCCCATCGCGATCAGAACGTTGCGCAAAAATCGATCCCGCCCTGTGCGTTTAATCGGTGTGCCGGCAAAATATTTTCGAAACCGTTCATCATCAAATGTCGATAACTCTTTTAACGCAGGAGCGCTTAAATCATCGCGCAGAAAGGGGCGTAAAGCAGTAGATTGTTTTGCGAAACGATTCCACGGACAGACCGCAAGACAATCATCGCAGCCAAAAATACGGTTGCCCATTTTCGGACGCAACGCACGATCAATCGGACCCTTATGTTCAATGGTGAGATAGGCGATGCATTTTGTTGAATCGAGTTGATAGGGCGCAGGGAACGCATCCGTGGGACAAATCGACAAACAGCGCGTACAAGAGCCACAATGATCGTCATGCTTTTGATCGTCAGGTATTTCAAAATTAGCATAGATTGCGCCAAGAAACATCCACGATCCGTGCGCGCGTGAGACAAGCACTGTGTGCTTTCCTTGCCAGCCGAGACCTGAGGCTTCAGCGAGCGCTTTTTCCATCACCGGTGCTGTATCGACAAAGACCTTCACGGCCGGTTCTGTTTCGCGTTGTGATGGCGATTGATCTTTCGCTTTTGTTTCAATCATAAAGCGCGCGAGGCGTTTGAGCTTTGCTTTTATGAAATCGTGATAATCGCGCAATTGTGCATAGGCTGAAATCACACCACGATCTTTTTTGGCGATATATTCAAGCACATTATGATCGGGTGCGTAAGAAAAGCCGAGCATCACAATGGATTTGACATCAGACCAAAGTGTTGAAGGTGCTGCGCGCTCATCAACACGCTCTTCCATCCAACTCATCGAACCATGAAAGCCCGCTTCAATCCATGAACGCAAACGTGCTTCAGCTTCGGGGATAGCATCAGGCTTTGTCACACCAAAAGCATCGAAGCCTTCGGCTTTTGCGTGATCGGCGAGCGCCGCTTTGAAATCTGGCGGGCTCAGAAATCGAGATCCACATAATGCACGGTCGGATCCATGCCGGGAACACGATCGGCGAGAAGAGGGCGAAAGGACGGCCGCGATTTTATTCTTTGATACCAATGTTTCGCCGTCTCATGCGACGACCACGGCACGTCGCCGAGATAATCAGCCACCGAAATCTGGGCTGCGGCCGCAAGATCCGCATAAGACATTTTGGTTCCTGCAAGCCAATTCCGATCGGCGAGCAGATAACCGATATAAGAAAGATGATATCGGATATTAGTTCTTGCCGCGCGGATCGCGGCCATATCCGGCGCACCGCCGCCTTGGTCGGCGGGCATGAAGCGCTTGCTGATCTTCTCATGCACGAGATAGCCCGTGACCTCGTCAAACATTTTGCCATTAAACCAATCAAGGAGGCGGCGAACTTCGGCGCGCTCGGCGGGTTGGTCGAGCAATAAACGGCGGTCGCCCATGCCCAAGCCACGCGTTTCATCGAGATATTCGGCAATCACGCTCGCGCCGGAAAGCGGCAAATCTTGTTGTTCAAGAAAAACAGGGGTCGTCCCGGCCGGATTAAGCGCAAGGAAATCACGGCGACGCTCCCATACACGCTCCTCAACCAAAGTCGGGGTAATGCCCAACTCTCCGAGAACCAAACGCACAAAGCGTGACTGCGGACAAAAAGCGTCGTGATAAAGCGTCGTCATGAAAATTACGAAATCCACATCCATCCGATGCGAAAGGCATCGATGTTAAACCCTAACGCTCCAAAAATCGGCCCCGCCGGCGATTCCGGATGGCGACACAACCCGGACCCATATAGAACCGTGACCGACGCGAAACAATATGATTCGGACAAGCCATGGACCCTATGATCCTCAAAGCCGTCCTCCTCGGAATCATCGAGGGTCTTACCGAATATCTACCCGTCTCCTCAACCGGCCATCTTCTCCTCGCTAAACATTTTTTGGGCCTGAACTTCGAAGACGCAACGCTTGAGAAAACTTTTACCATACTCGTGCAGCTCGGCTCAATCCTCGCGCTTGTACTTGTCTATATCAGAAAGCTTCTGCATATTTTGCTCTCCGCCCATCATGACAAACAGGCGCGAAATTTTATCCTTGGTGTTCTGATCGCTTTTTTACCCGCAGCCCTTGTTGGCGCTTTGTTGCATGGCTTCATCAAGGGCGTTTTGTTTAATCCTTTGATTGTATGCATCGCTTTGATTGCAGGCGGCTTCATCCTTCTCTTGGTCGATGAATTGCCGCTTGAACGCAAACATAATGATGCAACACGATTCCCGCTTGGTATGGCGTTCAAAATTGGGATCCTCCAATGTCTCGCCATGATTCCTGGTGTATCACGTTCAGGCGCAACAATCGTCGGGGCGATGATTTTGGGGGCGGATAAAAGAGCCGCTGCTGAATTTTCTTTTTTTCTGGCGATCCCCACAATGGTCGGTGCTTTCACTTATGATTTGATGAAGAGCTACAAAGATCTAACCCTCGCAGGCACCGGCTTAATTGCGGTTGGATTTATCGCGGCCTTCATTTCAGGTTTAATCGTCGTGTCAAGTCTGTTGCGTTATGTGTCACGACATGGTTTCGCACTCTTTGCCTGGTGGCGCATTATTGTTGGCGCTGCAGGCCTTACCGGGCTTCTTGTGTTTGGATAAAGTCAATCACTCATTCGGTTGTGATTTAGGTTCAAACCGACAAAAATCCGCAATCGGGCACCGCCAGCATTCAGGCTTTCGCGCTCTACACAAATAGCGTCCATGCAAAATCAACCAATGATGGGCGTGCATTCCGAAGGCTGCAGGAATAATTTTTTCCAATCCCGCTTCAACTTGTTCAGGCGTTTTACCGAGTGCTAAGGGAATTCGATTGGAGACACGAAACACATGGGTATCCACCGCCATCGTCGGATGACCGAACGCCATATTCAAAACAACATTAGCGGTTTTTCGACCAACACCCGGTAATTTTTGTAAGGCATCACGATCATCGGGCACTTCGCCTTTATAATCGCGGATCAAAACTTCTGAGAGAGCAATGACATTTTTTGCTTTGGTGCGAAAAAGCCCAATGGTTTTGATATAGTCGCGCAGCTTTTCTTCACCGAGTGCGATCATTTTTTTCGGTGTATCAACACGTTTGAATAAAGCACGCGTCGCTTTGTTTACACCAGCATCTGTCGCTTGTGCTGACAACACAACCGCTACAAGCAACGTGTAGGCATTAACATGCTCAAGCTCGCCCTTCGGCTCCGGCTCGATCTTATGGAAGCGACGGAACACCTCTTCAACAGAAGCAGACTCGATCGGCTTGATCCGCGCACGCGATTTTTTCGCCGCCGTATTTTTGGTCGTTGCCTTTTTAACCACCGGTTTTTTTACCGGTTTTGATTCGGCGCGGCGCGAGGACGCAGGTTTTCTCGGGAGCGGCTTTCTTGTCATGATGCGAGAAATATAGTTTGCTCTCCGCGTAGCTCACAAGCTGGTTTATTCAAAAAATGACCCTGGGTCCCGACCATCCTCTCCTTTCGGTTACGTTGCGACCGCATCGGTCTTTGACGCCGCAGGGCCTGTGGTTGGTTGTCATATGCGTTGGCCTTGCCAGTCTTGTTGCGGCTATTCCCTTTGTCGTTATGGGTTTTTGGCCTGTTGCCGGATTTTATGGGCTCGATGTCGCGCTATTGGCTTTTGCCTTCCGTGCCAGCGTGAATTCGGGAGCGATGACGGAGGAAGTGGCATTGACCCCGGTAGAGCTTCACGTCCGACGGAAATATGTGAAAGGCGCAATGGAAGAATGGCGCTTTAATCCTCTCTGGACACGGCTTCACGTTGATCGTCACGAGGAATTCGGCATTTCCAAAATTACGCTTCGTTCGCGCGGAACATCGCTCTCAATTGGCCAAAGTCTCGGGCCTGACGACAAGCAGAAATTTTATACGGCATTGTCCTCCGCACTCTGTCAGGCCAAAGCGGGGCCGGTCTTCGCGCCAGACGAACGGGAATAGAAAAGATTTTCGCGATACCATCGGAAACGGGTGTCTAATAGCGCCGCGGGCGATTAAGTGTTGATTACATTCATCATCAACGGCAGATTACGCCCATGCTTCACACCCTCCCAATCGACGAACTACACGAGCCCGCCTCGAGTGATTATGATCGCGTGCGGAAGGCTATTGCCTTTATCAGTCAAGAATGGCGTCGCCAGCTTAGCCTTGATGAAATTGCGGAGGCTGTAGGCATTTCGGCTTCGCATCTTCATGCCGTCTTTCGCCGCTGGTCGGGTCTTTCTCCGAAAGCTTTTTTGCAAGCCGTGACGCTTGATCATGCGCGGCGGCTTTTGAAAGACGACGCGTCACTCCTTGATGCGTCGCTCGAATTGGGGCTTTCGGGACCGGGCCGCTTGCATGATCTGTTCGTGACCTATAAGGCGATGTCACCGGGTGAATGGAAAACCGGCGGGGCGGGACTTACGTTGTCTTACGGGTTTCATCCCTCACCTTTTTGCGAGGCGATTGCGGTCGTCACCGAACATGGGCTTGCAGGATTGGGCTTCGTTGATTACGGGGACCGTGAAGCTGCCTTGGCCGATATGACCCGTCGCTGGCCGAAAGCGCGTTTCGTCGAGAATGAAAAACTGACGGGACCTGCCGTCGAGCGGGCCTTCACGCCCGATCTTTGGCAAAAAGGCCAGCCTCTCAACATTGTGATGATCGGCAGCGACTTCGAAATTCGGGTCTGGCAAGCGTTGTTGTCGATTCCCTTCGGCCGACTTACCACCTATGGCGATTTGGCTCGATCGCTCGGACAACCCAAAGCCGCGCGCGCGGTGGGCGCTGCCGTCGGGCGAAACCCGATTTCCTTCGTTGTGCCCTGTCATCGGGTGATTGGGAAAAGCGGAACGCTTACAGGTTATCATTGGGGCCTTAGCCGCAAACAAGCCATTCTCGGCTGGGAAGCCTGCCAGCTGATGGGCTGAATCTGATAATTGCCGGCCAATCTGTGTAATTTCTTTGCCGTTGAAGGGGCCCCATTCTTGAAGCCCCTCCTTCACCCCCCTATATAGCTCCCGGAATGGGGCCTTCGCAGCCCCTTTATTCGGGAGATCGGCCTTCCCCCGTTTTCTTCAATCGGACGGCAGGCCTTTGTCGGGATCGCTTCGGGACCTGATGATCGCGCTCACGGAAAGGGATTAATTATGGCAAAAGTTATTGGCATCGACCTCGGCACCACCAATTCCTGCATCGCGGTGATGGATGGCAGCGCACCCAAGGTTATCGAGAATGCGGAAGGCGCACGCACGACGCCTTCAGTGGTCGCTTTCACCGATTCAAACGAACGTCTCGTCGGCCAGCCGGCAAAGCGCCAGGCGGTCACGAACCCGGAAGCAACTTTCTTTGCGATCAAGCGTTTGATCGGCCGGACCTATGCCGATCCGATGACGCAAAAGGACAAGGGTCTTGTTCCTTATGAAATCGTCAAGGCTGACAATGGTGATGCATGGGTAAAGGCCCGTGACACAACCTATTCGCCTTCGCAAATCTCCGCTTTCATTCTTCAGAAAATGAAAGAAACCGCTGAAGCCTATCTCGGCAACGGCGTTACCCAAGCGGTGATCACGGTTCCTGCTTATTTCAACGATGCACAGCGCCAGGCGACAAAAGACGCCGGTAAAATTGCCGGTCTTGAAGTTCTACGTATCATCAATGAACCTACAGCTGCCGCGCTCGCTTACGGTCTTGATAAGCGCAAGAATGGCACAATCGCGGTTTATGATTTGGGCGGCGGCACATTCGACGTTTCAATTCTTGAAATCGGCGACGGCGTTTTCGAAGTGAAATCAACGAATGGTGACACATTCCTTGGTGGTGAAGATTTCGATATGCGTCTCGTCGAATATCTCGCAGACGAATTCAAAAAAGAGCAAGGCATTGACCTCAAAAAAGACAAGCTCGCTCTGCAGCGTTTGAAAGAAGCCGCTGAAAAAGCGAAGATCGAATTGTCTTCTGCGGCGCAAACTGAAATCAACCTGCCCTACATCACTGCGGATGCTTCAGGTCCGAAGCATTTGACGATGAAGCTGACGCGTTCGAAGTTTGAATCGCTCGTTGATGATCTCGTACAGCGTACGATCGAGCCGTGCAAAAAGGCATTGGCTGATGCGGGCATGAAGCCTGGTGAAGTTGACGAAATCATTCTCGTCGGCGGCATGACGCGTATGCCGAAAGTCCAAGATGTTGTAAAAGGCTTCTTCGGCAAAGAGCCGCACAAAGGTGTGAACCCTGATGAGGTGGTTGCGATCGGCGCGGCTGTGCAAGCAGGCGTGTTGCAAGGCGATGTGAAAGATGTGTTGCTCCTCGACGTAACACCGCTCTCGCTCGGCATTGAAACCTTGGGCGGTGTGTTCACGCGTTTGATTGATCGTAACACAACGATCCCGACCAAGAAGAGCCAGGTCTTCTCAACCGCTGAAGACAATCAGACCGCTGTGACAATCCGAGTGTTCCAAGGCGAACGTGAAATGGCGGCTGATAACAAGCTTCTCGGCCAGTTTGATCTCGTGGGCCTTCCTCCTGCACCGCGTGGTGTTCCTCAAGTTGAAGTCACATTCGATATCGATGCCAACGGCATTGTGAATGTGTCGGCAAAGGACAAAGCGACGAACAAAGAACAGCAGATCCGCATTCAAGCATCTGGTGGTCTTTCTGACGCCGATATCAAAAAGATGGTCAAAGATGCCGAGGCGCATGCGGCTGAAGACAAAGCCCGTCGCGAAATGGTCGAAGCGAAGAACCAAGCCGAGAGCCTCATGCACTCGACAGAGAAATCGCTCGCAGAACATCACGACAAGGTTTCTGCTCCTGACAAGACAGCAATTGAAAGCGCCATTGAAGCATTGAAGACCGCTCTTGCTGGTGACGATGCCGAAACCATCAAGGCACGCACAACCGACCTCATGCAGGCATCAATGAAACTCGGCGAAGCGATGTACGCCGCGCAACAGAATGAAGCTGGCGCGGCTGAAGGTGCAAAAGCCGATGGCGCGGAAGAAGATGTAATTGATGCCGATTTCCGCGAAGTGAATGACGACGACAAGAAGAAACGTGCGTGATTCTCATATTGCGTAAATGAATATAACCCGGCGCGTTTATTCGCGTCGGGTTTTATTGTAAAAGATATTATGATTCATTGAGATGAATGTGGGCTGGAAAACGACATGAGCAAACGTGATTATTACGAAACGCTCAGTGTCTCTAGATCAGCAAGTGAAGCTGAACTTAAATCGGCTTTTCGTAAGCTCGCAATGAAGCATCATCCGGATCGCAATCCCGGAAATGCTGAGGCAGAAGTTAAATTCAAAGAACTCAACGAAGCCTATCAAATTCTCTCAGATCCGCAAAAGCGCGCGGCTTATGATCGCTTCGGTCACGGTGCGTTTGAACAAAATGGCGGTGGCCCTGGAGGCTTCGGGTTCCAAGGCGATTTCGGCGCGTCGATGGCCGACATATTCGAAGATCTCTTTGGTGGACTTGGCGGAGGTCGCGGACAAAGACGCCAACCTGATGGACGAGAGAGAGGCGGTGATATTCGTTTCAATCTGCAAATCTCACTTGAAGAAGCCTTCAATGGAAAAACTGTAACCATCACTTTACCGACTGCCGTAACATGTGAGCCTTGCAGTGGTTCGGGTGCGACGGCAGGCTCGAAGCCAAAGCCCTGCCCCACATGTAACGGCTATGGCCGCGTGCGCGCGAGCCAAGGATTTTTTGCAATTGAACGCACATGTCCGAAATGTCACGGCCGCGGACAGATTATCGAAAATCCATGTCGTTCATGCAGCGGCGAAGGACGCGTGACAAAAGAGAAAACTTTGTCAGTTACGATCCCTACGGGCGTTGAAGAAGGCACGCGCATTCGCTTGGCAGGTGAAGGCGAGAGTGGGTTTCGCGGCGGTCCCTCAGGCGATCTTTATATTTTCCTTTCAATCAAGCCGCATCGCTACTTCCAGCGCGATGGCGCGGACCTCTATTGTCAGATTCCGATCTCTATGGTCACAGCTTCGCTGGGTGGTGATATCCGCGTGCCGATGATCGATGGCGAAGCGCGCTCGGTTGCGATTCCTGAAGGCACACAATCGGGAAGACAGATTCGCATTCGCGGCAAGGGCATGCCTGTATTAAGATCGCGCGATCACGGTGATCTTTATATTCAAGTCTCGGTTGAAACGCCACAAAAGTTGACACCGCGCCAGCG
>VGCJ01000074.1 GCA_016870035.1 Alphaproteobacteria bacterium | reverse complement strand
ACTAAGGCGATGTTTACAATGCTGATCTCGTTGAGAAATCGATCCTTGGCATCACGACTGAAGTTGCATCTCGTGGTTACGCATTCTCGCAAGTGCGTCCGCGAGGCGATCGGGATATGTTGAGTTCAACGATTAAACTCTCTTTCGTTGTTGAAGAGGGCCCACGTGTTTACATTGAGCGTATCAATGTTCGCGGCAATACGCGTACGCGCGATTATGTGATCCGTCGAGAATTCGATATCGGCGAAGGCGATGCTTATAACAAGGTGATTATTGATCGTACTGAACGCCGGTTGAAGAATCTTGGTTTCTTTAAGTCAGTGCGTATTTCGAATGAACCGGGTTCAACACCTGATCGCGTGATCATTAACGTCGATGTTGAAGATCAATCGACAGGTCAGTTTTCAGTCGGTGGTGGTTATTCCACGACTGAAGGGATTCTTGCTGAAGTCGGGATTCAAGAGTCGAATCTTCAAGGGCGTGGGCAATATGCTCGTTTAAGAGGATCGACAGGCCAATGGTCGAAGGGTGTCGAGCTTAATTTTACCGAGCCTTATTTCCTTGAGCGGCGTTTGCAGGGCGGCTTCGATCTTTATTCGAAGGAAAGCGATAATAGCCGCTTCGCCTATTATTCGAATGTTAAAACAGGTGCCACCTTAAGAATTGGTGTTCCGCTGACCGAAGAGTTCACGGTGATTGGTCGTTATTCGCTTTATAATAATAACATCAAGGTAACTGACTCAACCAATGTTTCGTCTGCAATCTCCGCTTCTGAGGGACAGAATCTAACTTCAGCGGTTGGTTATACGCTTGAATATAACACGCTGGATAATACTATTAATCCGCGCAATGGTCTGCTCTCCAATTTGAAACAGGATGCTGCTGGACTAGGCGGTGACTCGCGTTACCTGAAAACCACAACGGATGTTAAAGTCTATCGCGAGTTGAACGATACATTTGTCGGTATGATCCGCGGTCAAGCGGGTTATATTTATGGCAGCGACTTGCGCGTTATTGATAACTTCTTCCTGGGGCCAGATCTTGTTCGTGGATTCTCATTATCGGGTATCGGCCCACGCGATGGCGGTAGGGGCGATTCTGGTCGAAATGGCCTTGGTGGCACAACCTATTGGGGCACATCGGCTGAGGTAACGTTCCCTCTTTTCGGTTTACCGCGTGAAGCCGGGATTAAAGGTGCAGTATACGCCGATGCTGGCTCTGTGTTCGGTTATTCGTCACCTGCGAGCTTGACCATTGTTGGCAATGATCAGTCGGTGCGTACTTCGGTGGGCACCGGTCTACTTTGGTCGTCGCCCATCGGACCGATCCGTCTTGATTTTGCTGTTCCAATCACGAAGAACGATTATGACCAGGTACAGAATTTCCGCTTCACGGCAGGGTCTGTGTTCTAAATTCGTTAGAGCGAGTGGATCGCCGTTCGTGTCGGGCTGAGTAGGGTCTGACGTGGCAGAATTTTTTCGTTCATCACCGAAGAGCGTCGCGGATCTCGCGGTGCTTCTTTCTTTGGACCTTGGTGCGGGCATTGATAGAACGCGTGTGATGACGGGTGTTGCGGCCCTTGATCGGGCAGGCCCGGATGATGTGACATTTTTAGAGAATACGATTTACAAAGATGCGCTCTCAAAAACCAAAGCCGGCGTCGCATTAGTTGTAGCGCCTTTTGCTTCTTATGTACCTCACGCAACGATTGCGCTGGTCGTGCCGCATCCCCACGCCGCTTTTGCGTTGGTAGCGACGGCACTCTACCCCACAGCTACACATCCCGGTTTAATTTTCGGTCAAAATGGTATTTCTGCGGGCGCTTCCGTTCATGCGGAAGCGCGCCTTGAACAAAATGTTTCACTTGATCCAGGTGTCGTGATTGGCCCGGGTGCAGAAGTTGGCAGCGGCACAACAATCGCTGCGAATTCTGTGATCGGTCCTCACGTTCGCATTGGACGGAATTGTCATATTGGGTCGAATGTAACCATTCTCTCCGCTTTGGTTGGTAACGATGTAATCATTCATTCAGGCACGGCGATTGGTCAGGATGGTTTTGGCTTTGCGATTGGGCGGCACGGTCACACAAAGGTTCCACAGATCGGCCGAGTTATCGTTCAGGATCGCGTTGAGCTTGGAGCTAATGTTACGATTGATCGTGGTGGCGTTCGTGACACGATCATTGGTGAAGGTTCAAAGCTCGATAATATGGTGCATATCGCCCATAATGTTGTGATGGGTCGGCATTGCTTGATTGCAGGCCAGGTTGGCATTGCTGGAAGTAGTGACATTGGCGACTTCGTTGTGATGGGTGGTCAGGTGGGCATTACGGGTCACGCAAAAATCGGTTCGGGAACACAAATTGCCGGGGGCAGCGCTGTGATTTCGGATCTTGATGCGGGGTCGAAAGTTGGTGGCTACCCTGCACGCCCGATTAAAACATGGTTTCGCGAAGTTGCAGCAATGGCGCGACATGCCCGTCAGACACGCGGTGGACAAAAGACCGATCCGACTGACAAAGAGTGAGTCAAAGAATAAAAATTTAGGAGCAGTCAAAAATGACGGATGAAGCAAAAAAGGAATTGGGCACTGCGGATATTTTACGCATCCTCGAATTATTGCCGCATCGTTATCCGTTTCTCCTCGTCGATAAAATCATCGAAATAAATGGCGATGAATCTTGTATCGGCATTAAGAATGTCACTTTCAACGAGCCACAATTTAATGGCCATTTCCCGGGTCGTCCTGTGATGCCAGGCGTCATGCTGATCGAGGGTATGGCGCAAACAGCGGGGGCGCTTTGTGTCGCGTCAAAGGGCGATAAAGCGCCAAAGATTGTTTACTTCATGACAATTGATAATGCGAAATTCAGAAAGCCTGTCGGGCCGGGTGATGTCGTTGAATATCATCTGACAAAAATGAAACAGCGAGCAAATATGTGGTGGTTTAGAGGTGAGGCGAAAGTTGCTGGCCAAATCGCTTGCGAAGCTGAAATCAGCGCGATGCTTGTAAGCTGAGGTTGATAATGTCAGTTGAAACTCAAATTCATACACTGGCCGTTGTTGATCCATCAGCCAAGCTCGGTGTTGGTATAAAAATTGGTCCCTTTTGCACTATTGGTCCTCATGTTGAATTGGGCGATCGCTCAGAATTGATCAGTCATGTGTCGCTTTCGGGGCGTACTAAAATCGGAACCGAAGCGAAGATTTTTCCCTTCGCTTCAATTGGTCACATACCGCAGGATTTAAAATTTCGGGGTGAAGAGTCTGTACTTAAAATCGGTTCGCATTGCTTGATCCGTGAAGGCGTCACCATGAATCCGGGAACCGAAGGGGGTGGTCTCGTCACACGCATCGGTGATCATTCAACTTTTCTTGCGAATTCTCACGTTGCGCATGACTGTCATGTTGGCAATCACGTGATTTTTTCCAACAATGTGATGCTTGCTGGACATTGCCAGGTTGGTGATTACGCGATTTTAGGTGGTGGCGCCGCGGTCCATCAATTCTGTCGTATCGGTGCTCATGCCTTTATCGGTGGATTATCTGGTGTTGAAAATGATGTCATTCCCTATGGCATCGCACTGGGCAATCGCGCGCATCTTGCGGGTTTGAATATGGTTGGATTAAAACGCCGCGGATTTTCGCGGGAAGCGATACAAGAAATTCGCCGCGCCTATCGTTTACTCTTTGCGGAAGAAGGCACGCTGCAAGAACGCATTGAAGATGTTGCGAGTGATTTTGCCGCTGATACCATTGTTTCGGAAATTCTTGAATTTCTACGTGGATCGGGCAACCGATCGATTTGCACACCACGCGATTCAAAGGAAGGGTGATCGTGTCGGATCATTCCGACATCGCTTTGATTGCCGGTAGCGGCGCTTTTCCTTTTGAAATAGCCCATGCGCTGAAAGACGCCAAGCAAAAGCCCTTCATCATTTGTTTGCGTGGGTTTGTCGGACGCGATGAGGCCTTGCATGAGTTTGATCATGCTTTCGCCGATATGCTCGATCCACAAAAAATCCTGTCACTTCTTCGTGAAAGGAATATCAAACGGATCATTTTGGGTGGCGGTGTTTCGCGTCCAGGCCCGATGTCGTTGCTTTCAATCTATAGTTTTTTTCGCAATCGAGAAGAGCTTCGGCGCATTGTGAGTGGCGGTGATGATCGCATCTTACGAGGCGTTATTCGTCTGATCGAAGATAATGGGTTTTTCGTTGTAGGAATTGATGAAGCCGCACCGCAACTTTTAGCACCCGAAGGATTGATTGGTTCTGTTGCTGAAACCAAAACTGCAGCGTCCGATATTGTCATAGCTCTCGAATTTTTGCGTAAGATTAGCCCTTATGATGTGGGGCAGGGTGTTGTGATTGCTGAAGGTCGCGTGCTTGCGATGGAAGGGCCAGAAGGCACCGACGCAATGCTTGAACGCGTTCGCCTCATGCAGAAAAATCGTCGCGTCATTCTTGAGAATAAATGCGCCATTCTCGTGAAAGCCCCAAAAAAAGGGCAAGATCATCGTATCGATTTGCCTGCGATTGGCCCCCGTACGATCAAAGTTGCCAATCAGGCTGGCCTTGGCGGGATTGCTATAGCTGCAAATGAAGTCATCATTCTCTTACGTTCGCAGACTGTTCAAGCAGCGGATCGCGCAGGCTTGTTTTTGATAGGTGTGCCTCGCTGATGACTGGCGCTCGTCCTTACCTGAAAATTGGCGTGGTCGTCGGAGAGGTATCGGGCGATGCGTTAGGCGCTAAACTTCTTCCGACGCTTCGTGAGTGTTTTTCAAACTATGACCTTGATTTTGTCGGAACCGCCGGCCCTCTGCTTCATGTGCAAGGAATGAAATCATTTTTCCCACTGGCCGATATTGCGGTGATGGGCATTGTTCCTGTCATCAAGCGATTGCCTTCTTTACTCCGTAGTATTCAAGAGACGGCAGATCGTTTGATCGCGGAAAAAATTGATTGTTTGATTATAATCGACAGTCCCGACTACACCCATCGCGTCGCGCGCAAAGTCAAAGATTCTTTACCGCATATTCCGATCATAAATTATGTGAGCCCGTCAGTATGGGCTTGGCGTCCGGGTCGTGCGAAAGCGATGCGTCACTATATTGACCATGTGTTGGCGTTATTGCCGTTTGAACCGGTTGCATATCAAAAGCTTGGTGGTCCACCATGTACTTATGTGGGCCATCCTTTAATTGAGCGGCGTGAACTTTTTCGGTCCACTCAAGAAGAAGCGCAACGCCGTTCAAGTGAACCTCTCATTTTACTCGTCTTGCCTGGCAGTCGTCGTTCAGAAATCACGCGCCTCATGCCGGTCTTTGGAGAGACAATCGCTCGGCTAAAACAAATTCAACAAGTCGATTTTGATTTGATCTTGCCCGTAGTCGACCATCTTAAGAATGAGATCGAAAACCTAGCAAAATCGTGGGTAGTCAAACCGCGTTTCATCTTTGGAGAAGTCGCGAAGTATCATGCGTTTCGGAAAGCCTATGCCGCACTTGCGGCTTCGGGCACGGTAACGCTCGAATTGGCGATGGCTCATGTGCCGATGGCAGTTGGCTATCGGGTCGGTGCCCTTGAAGGGCAAATCAGACATTTCATCTCGGTTCCCTCCGTCGTCCTCGCGAATTTGATCATCGGCGAAAACATTGTTCCTGAACGCATTCAAAGCGCGTGCAACGCTAATCACTTAAGCGATGATCTTTTTCCGCTCTTGAGCGACACCGAGGCGCGGCGGCGGCAGCTAAAGGGTTTTGATCGGCTTGATCAGTTGATGGCGATTGACGAGGGTAGTCCGAGCATGAAAGCGGCAGAGATTATTTCGCGCTATGTGATCAAATAAAAATACCCCGCGATCACTCGCGAGGCGTTCAATTCAAATCAAGTTTGGATCAGCGCATATTTTGCGGAACATAATCGCGGCGTGCATGGCCTGTGTAAAGCTGACGCGGACGACCAATTTTCTGGCTCGGATCCTCAATCATTTCCTTCCACTGCGCGATCCAGCCAACCGTGCGCGCAAGTGCGAAGAGCGCCGTAAACATCGAGGTCGGGAAACCCATCGCCTTCAATGTAATACCCGAATAGAAATCGATATTTGGATAAAGCTTCTTCTCAATGAAATACTCATCATGCAGCGCGATGCATTCCAATTCCATCGCCACATCGAGAAGCGGATCGTCCTTGATACCTAGCTCCGCTAAAACTTCATGCGTTGTCTTTTGCATGATCTTCGCGCGGGGATCGTAGTTTTTATAAACGC
The DNA here is from genome assembly GCA_016870035.1 of Alphaproteobacteria bacterium. Taxonomy (GTDB): domain Bacteria; phylum Pseudomonadota; class Alphaproteobacteria; order Rhizobiales; family Beijerinckiaceae; genus CAIUPE01. The sequence continues at coordinate 4,830 of VGCJ01000074.1, read as the reverse complement.
GATGGCCAAAACCCATCAGTCGGAACGGATCATTTTTGTCCTTAGCACGCGTTATGTAATACGGAATGCGATCAACAGATCCGATTTCTTGAAGCATTTTTAGCGCGGCTTCATTCGCGCCGCCATGGGCCGGACCCCACAAGCATGCAACACCCGCAGCGATGCAAGCAAAGGGATTGGCGCCTGATGACCCAGCCAAGCGAACGGTTGATGTCGATGCATTCTGCTCATGATCAGCGTGAAGAATGAAAATACGATCCAACGCACGCGAGAGCACCTTGTTCACTTTATATTCTTCGCAAGGCACAGCAAAACACATGCGTAAAAAATTCGAAGTGTAATCAAGTTCATTCTGCGGATAAACAAAAGGCTGACCAATCGAATATTTATAGGCCATTGCAGCAAGCGTCGGAAATTTCGCAATCATGCGCATCGACGCAATCATGCGCTGGTTCTCATCCGCAATATCAATCGAGTCATGATAGAAGGCTGAAAGCGCGCCAACTGATGCAACCATTACGGACATCGGATGCGCGTCACGGCGGAAGCCTTGGAAGAAGCGCATCATCTGCTCATGCACCATAGTGTGGCGCGTCACGCGAAAGTTGAAATCAGCGCGCTGGGTCGGTGTTGGCAATTCACCGTAAAGCAGGAGATAGCAGGTCTCGAGAAAGTCACCATGTTCAGCGAGTTGTTCAATCGGATAGCCGCGATAGAGCAACACGCCTTCATCACCATCGATATAAGTGATTTTCGACTCACAGCTCGCAGTCGAGGTGAAACCCGGATCGTAGGTAAACATGCCCATTTGGGCATAGAGCTTGCCAATATCAACGACACTTGGGCCGATGGTTCCGCCCTTCACAGGCATTTCAAGGGCTTTATCGCCAACTTTGAGGGAAACGGGCGTAGACATGGACGACCTCTCTGGCCTTCTTTCGGGCAATCAGGGTTTCATTTCAGGAACTGGGTTAGCTCAGACGCGCGAAAGGGACAATCACGCTCAAGGCTAATCTCGCACTGCAACATTGCATGTCAAGGACGGGGAAAAGTCAATTTCCCTGTCTTATTAATTCAAACCTATGCTGAAGCCGCTCTTAATCTTGCTAAGCATTCGTCACGGCCGACGATCTCCATGACGTCGAAGAGTGGCGGGGAGGTTGCGCGGCCGGTGAGCGCCGCGCGTAAGGGTTGCGCCGCCTGCCCAAGTTTAATCGCTGTACTTTCGGCGAATTGGCGGATTACCGCTTCCGTTGACGCTGCGGTCCATGTTGTAAGCGCTTCTAGAATGGGGATCAGAGCGGCGATCTTATCGCGTCCGCCTTCAGCCAATAGCGCTTCCGCTTTCGGTTCAAAATTCAACGGTCTGACGGCATATAAAAAATAAGCAGAATCAAAGAGTTCCAGAAGTGTCTTCGCGCGCTCTTTCAAGCCAGGCATCGCCTTGAGAAGCTTGGTGCGCAAGGTGGGATCAATCGCCTTCGGCCAAGAACGCTCCGGCCCGACATCCGGCAAGATGGTTTCAATCGCGGAAAGCACATCCTCATCGGAACTTGCCCGCATATAGTGGCCATTTATATGCTCGAATTTGGCAAAATCGAAGCGGGCCGGTGAGCGGCCGATGGTTTCTAGCCCGAAGGCCTCTGTCATTTCTTCGGTTGAGAAGAACTCCTGATCGCCGTGGCTCCAGCCAAGTCGAACGAGATAATTCCGCATGGCAGCGGGCAGATACCCAATCGCTCGATAGGCATCGACGCCAAGCGCGCCATGACGCTTTGAGAGCTTTGAGCCATCAGGTCCGTGAATGAGGGGGATGTGAGCCATTTCAGGCACTTCCCAACCGGCTGCCTGATAAATCTGTGTCTGACGGGCCGCATTGGTGAGATGGTCGTCCCCACGGATGATGTGGGTCACGTTCATATCATGATCATCGACGACAACCGCGAGCATATAGGTTGGATTGCCGTCCGAGCGTAGCAGAACGAGATCATCGAGGTCTTTGTTCTGCCATGTCACAAGACCTTGGACACTGTCATTGACGATAGTCTCGCCCTCTTGTGGAGCTTTGAGGCGAATGACCGGCTTACGACCCTCGGCGATGGCTTTGGTTTCAGCCTCTGTTCCGTTAAGCTCACGCCAGCGACCGTCATAGCGCATGGAGCGGCCCTTGGCGCGGGCTAGCTCGCGCATGGATTCAAGCTCTTCTTGGCTCGCATAACATTTATAGGCTTTACCATTCGCAAGGAGTTCTTGCGCGACTTCCCGATGCCGCGCCGCGCGTGAATATTGATAGATGACGTCATCGTCCCAAGTGATGCCGAGCCATTTCAACCCATCCAGAATTGCGCCGATCGCCGCATCCGTTGAGCGCTCGCGATCCGTATCCTCGATGCGCAACAACATTTTGCCGCCATGGCGCTTGGCATAGAGCCAATTAAACAGCGCCGTGCGACCGCCCCCAATATGCAAAAAACCAGTGGGTGAGGGGGCAAAGCGGGTCACTACGGGACGGGTCATTTAATGGTCCTGCACGCAAATCGTGTGGCGGAAAAAATTGCTACTGGGCGTTCGTTTTGCCACGGCGCGTGTGCCATAGCATCTCTCGTTCAGAAGGTTAAGGCGGGGGCGCCTTATCATTTCAGGATTTGGGCTGTGAAAAATCCGTTCGGATCACGGCGCGCGCGGCTATGCGGAGGCGATTGTCGCGGCTCGCCCATCGTCCTGGGGACTGAGTTGGCCAGAACCCTTAACTTAGCTCTCAACCTTCCTTGCGCTTGTTATGACACGCGAGGCGGATGCGCGGCGGCCCTTTCTATTTTTGGCTCTATCCGCTTTCATGGGTATGCTTCTCTATTTTGCGGCCGATTATGAACCTTCACTTCTCACGCCACTTGTTGGATTGATTCCAATTTTGATTTTAATTGCTTATGCAATGCCACGCCCGACGCGTGAGCTTTTTTTAAAAGTCTCGTGCTTGCTTCAATGTTATCCGGCTTTGCTTTGGCGACCTGGCGCACGCTTCGCGTTGATGCTCCGATTGTTTCAAAAACCACAATCGCAATGATGACGGGGGTTGTTCAAACAATCGATATAAAAGCAGATGGATCGCGCTTGCTTATCAAGCTGCTCTCATTTGAAGGATATGATCGTGCTCTTCCGGTATTCATTCGTGTGACGATGAGTGGTCTTCGGCAGTTTGAAGCAGGCCCAAAGATTAAAGCCAATGTACGAATATTACCACCACCGGATCTTGTACGCCCCGGCGGATATGATTTTGCTCTTGATGCCTATTTCAAAAAAATTGGTGCTTTCGGGTCTCTTCTTGGTGAACCTGAGACGTTTACGAAAAATGAGACACTATCATTCCGTTTTGATTCAGTGGCGATGATTGACAGGTTTCGTAATCATCTTGCAACACGTATAGCCAACGCGATTGGCGAACAAGCGGGTGCTGTTTCTGCAGCTCTCATTACCGGCAAACGTGGAATGATTTCAGAAGAGACGAATGAATATCTGCGCTTGGCTGGTATTTATCATGTCGTGTCGATTTCAGGTCTTCACATGGTTCTTGTAGCGGGCATGATTTTTTTTCTCATTCGCCTTTTCATCGTTTTGATTCCCGGACTGGCCTTACGCTTTAATGTGAAAATATGGGCAGCGATTGGAGCGATGTGTGGTACGATTGCCTATGATATTTTTGCAGGAACGAAAGTGGCGACCGAGCGATCGTTTTTTATGACATTGGCGCTTTTCGGTGCGATTCTGGTTGGAAGAACGGTGCTTTCTATGCGCAATCTTGTTGTTGCCGCCTTTATCATTATCGCGATGGACCCTGAAAATCTTTTAGGACCGAGTTTTCAAATGTCATTTGCGGCGGTTGCAGCATTGATCGCCGCTTATGAAAGAGTGCCGCATCAAACCATGCAGAAAGATTAAACACGAGCGATCAACAAGAGTTAAAGATGATATATGCTCCCTTTAATCGCTTTTCATCCTTCATTTTGTGTCATGTGAAAGCAATTTTATTAACGACATTTTTGGTATAATTGGCGACAGCACCTTTTGCGCTTTTTTATTTAAAACTTTTCAGCCCCTCGGCGTGATCGGCAATATATTTACGATTTCGCTTGTTGAAATGGTGGCAATGCCTGCCGGTTTTATTGGACTATTGGCATTACCCTTTGGGCATGACGGACTTGTGTGGCAATTCATGGGGTATGGCGTCACCATGATGCTTTCACTTTCACATTATGTCGCCGATTTGCCTTTCTCTTCGGTTGTAGTGTCCGTTGTCTCCGTTCCAACTTTACTTTTTGTGAACGCGGGTATGATCTGGATTTTCTTATGGTCCACGTCTCTGCGATGGATCGGACTATTTCCAATCATGATGGGGGGAGTCCTCGCGCTGATAACTCACCATCCTGATTTATATATTGCACGCGATGGCGCCTCAGTCGCCGCGCGCGGTGATGATGGACGTTTGCATATCATGGGACGCGGCGTGAATGAGTTCACGATCACACAATGGCTGGCGGCGGATGGTGATGCGCGATCAGCGCAAGATACGAGTGTGAAGCAGGGACCGCTTTGTAGTTCATCGGGATGTGTGATGAATGGCCTAGCACATGAAAAAATCGTTCTTGGTTTGGAGCGAGATGATCTCGAAGAGGATTGCAAACTCGCAAGTGTATTGATCACGCCTTTTTATGTGCCGTGTGATTGTAACGAGGCCTTTGTGATTGATCGCGATGTTGTCAATCACTATGGCGCGGTGGCACTTTATCGACACAATAATGCAAAAGCAGCCTGTTAGCGTGCCAGAAAGATTTT
>VGCJ01000073.1 GCA_016870035.1 Alphaproteobacteria bacterium | reverse complement strand
TCCCGAAGCAGCCTCTTTGAGAATGAGCTTCTCAATCGTCAGATCTGACACCGCTCGACGGAGCCGATTGTTCTCCGCTTCTAGTTCTTTCAGGCGCTTAACCTGATCGCCCTTCAAGCCGCCGTACTCAGACCGCCATCGATAGTATGTCACTTCCGTCACGCCTATCGATCGGATGGCTTCTGCAACCGGTCGACCTTGCGCCGTCAGAACTTCGACCTGCCGCAACTTGGCGACAATCTCTTCAGGCTTGTGTCTTTTCTTGCTCATTCTTCCGTCCTCCATCGGCTCAAAAGCCATACATCAGGGAGGATCACTTTTCAGGGGGCAGACCACGATCTTCTTCCACCCTGACATGTAAACGCAAAACAGGTAAGATAAGAAGAAGCCCAAGCGGAAAGTTGAATGCCGAATAAATGCCAATGAGAAGGCCATGCGTATCGATGATATGGATTTACGTTGCGAGAAGATAGGAAGGTAAAGCGATGAGTGCAGGCGGCACAAGGCGCAGCGCAATAACGGCAAGAAATATTACTGGCTGAAATCTCGCTATGAATATGTGTTTCGAACGAATTCGCGTCATCCCATAAAATGAGAAAACAGCCACTATCAGTGTAATGATTGCAGATGCAGCGCTAATCACGAATGCATTGAAAAACCGCGAGAGAAGATTTCCCACCGGATCAAACAGAATAAAATACCACGCCAAAAAATCAGGTGCAAAATCGATGAAGAGAATATAGCGTGGCACCCCATCGAGATCGGCCACTGATTTGATAGACGCAAGCGCCAACCACTAGAGAGGCGCGACACAAAAGACCGACCAGCTTGCGAGAACAGCATAGAGTGCAACACGGGCAAAACTAAAATGCTGACGTGCGGTCAAAGAAACCATTTCAGCCTATTGCTCTCGGGCCATCACGACGGAACAAAACCAATCCACCCGGTTTCACCGTGTGTCTTTGGAGCAGGCTCGTCAAAAAATTCAAGAACGACATTGTCCCAATTTAAAAATGCGACGTTGACCGGTACTCCGCCACCTTCAAGTCGGTAAGAGGCGATCAGCTTGCTGTCAAAATTCGAAATTTCATCCATGGCATCAGCAAGCGATGAGCGCCGCACACCGATATGACTATGGCCAAATTGAGTGAGATGCAAAATGAGTGAGATGCAGTCGTCCTTTGATTTCACAAAACTCGAGAGGTGAGTTATCGGGCCCGTTAAAAAATACATAGCGAGCCCCCTGTTCCCAAAATTCCGCGATTTCGCGCGGTCCATCAGGTGTATAATCTTTTGAAAGCAAAGCGCCCTTTACTTTGAATTTTTCGGTATGTTTGTCGATGTTAGAGGCTGCAATTGCAAGATGATCAAAGGAGAGCGATACAAATTGATCGGGCACTTCGCCTTCAGCTACAAGTCTGATGGATTGCTGCCCAAGGCGCCATACATTTCCCGATTGTTCAAAACCAAAATTTTTCTTGAGAAGCAAACCTGCAGTCACCGGATCCTTCACACGCAAGACAGGTATCATGAGTTGCTTTGCTCCCTTGCCTGTTTCGTATGTGTAGCGTCGAGCCGATCGAGATCATCATAAAATGATTTCGAGTGATCATAAAGCCGCGCATATATAAGCATCATGTGATCATAGAGTTCGACCCAGTATGGATCAGGTTTTATCTCGTCGGTATAATGGACCATTGCTTTTGCGGCATCTTCAAAATTTGAATAATCGCCAAGAGCGACGGCCATCGACATGGCGGCACCAATCACGCCGCATTCGGCTTCTTTAGTTATGACATAAGGCACATTATACATGGATGATTTAATCTTGAGCCATAAATTTGATTTTGCGCCGCCTGATGCGGCGACAATACGGTTTGGTTTTGTTTTTCCGTCCGCCAATTTGTCGAGTTTGAGGCGAACGGAAAAGGCAACACCTTCCAGCACCGCGCGATGCAAATCATGCATTGTGTGCTCGGCTTTCAAACCAAAATATTGCGCACGCGAGTTCGGTTTTTGCGCAATACGTTCTCCGGAGAGATAAGGGAGAAAGAAAAGTCCATTCGAACCTGCAATGGACTGCGAAGCACTCACTTCAATATCATCATAACTTAAGTTGTTTCCGTGTATTGCACGACGTGCCCATCTGATCGCATCACCGCCCGCATCAACCAATGTCATCACACCCCATTTTCCATTAGGCATCAGAACATTCGCAGCCTCATCATCAGGAATAATATCATCGCGCAAAATTGTGATGATGCTTGATGTGCCGGTGACATCCGATCCCATACCGCTCGCAATGACGCCAGAACCAAGGAGTGCCATCGGATAATCACCAGCACCAACAAGGACTGGAATACCATCAGCGAGACCAAGAAGCGCCGCAGCTTCGCGTGATAATCTGCCAAGCACATCATATGAATTGAGCAAAGGCGGAAGAAGGAAGCGCGGCGCACCGGTCAGTTCACATAACTCATCAGACCATATACGCTTTTTCCAATCCATCAGGAAACTCAGGGAGGCTTCCGTATAATCTTGCGCGAGGGCACCGGTGAGTTTGTAATTGATCCAATCCTTCGGCATCAAAACATGGCGTGCGCGCTCAAATGCATCGGAATGATTTTCTTTGATCCATATGAGTTTAAAAGCGGGCCATGCCGGCGCAGGACTATTGGCAGCGAGCGATAAGGATTTTGCTTGAGGCACGCGTTTTTTAAAGGCGTCAACTTGTTGAACGGTACGCTTGTCATTCCATAGCGGAACGGCATCAAGCAGGAGTTCGCCATCGTCATCAACAAGAACAGTGCCGTGCATTTGTCCGCAGGTGCAGATCGCGGATACACGCTTTGCTGCATCAGGAACTTTTTCAAGCACATGCTTTATCGATGCGATTGTGCCTGTCCACCAATCCATAGGGCGCTGTTCCGACCAGCCGAATTGCGGAACGATCTGCTCATGTTCCTGATGCGCATAGGCCAAAATTTGGCCACTCCGGTCGACAAGCGCAGCCCGTAAGCCCCCTGTGCCCACATCGATTGCAAGGTAAAGATTACCCATCGCTGCCCCTTTATCCCCCCGCTTCCCCTGTGGGGCAATTTTAGTGCTCGACCCGTGGCGGCGATGCCCCGTCAACAAGATCATCCACCTTGTCCGGGCGATCAATCGAATTGTTTTTCAGAGTCCTGAGATCAAAGAATTTCTCAAATCAAGCCTTCGGGTGGACAGTGCGGGATAAAAAAAGCGACAACTTGTTGGTCTCCTAGGGTTATGTCGAAAGGGTAGTATCTACGCGGGATTGCCAACACAAAGATTATCTAACATACTGATTTTATTAAAATTTTTATCATTTTTGGGTATATATCAGTGGGTGCTTAAAGAATCTTAGAGGATAAGCTTTTGACGCGGGGACAGGTCGCGAAGTTCTTGGAAAACTTCAAAAAATTGACCTATTGGCAAACAGCCTCTTTCTTATGTAAGTCTTTGCAAACACGACAACTTTTCTAGGATAGCTTAAATTTTGCAGATTTAATCGGGTCCTGAGCGGGCATTTCGTACGCTTTTTGATCTTGAACCCTTGACGCACATCAATACACTACTTCGCATTCCGGCTAGGTTCGGAAAGGGTCGACAAATTATTCGACGAAACGGGAGGTATAAATATGAAGACCAGCAAGAATGCCGCCGCCGCGGCAGTATCGGCAATTATGTTATCTGGTTTGGTGTCAGCCGCTAGCGCCGGTGAGTTTGACGGCGTGACTGTCAACATTCTCACCCGCCCTGGTTACGTTATCGCTGGCCCGCTGAAAGAGCGGGGCCAAGTATTTGAAAAAGAAACAGGCGCGAAAATTGTCGTCAGCGAAGTGCCGTATGCTGAAATTTTCCCTAAGATTCTGAATGATTGGACCACAAAGACAAATTCGATTGACGTTGGCGTGTTCGCCGCCGGTTGGGGTGTTGAGCTTGATGCCGCTGGACTGCTTGAAGACCTTGACCCTTATATTGCGAAGGACAAGAAGATTGATACGGCAGACATTGCGCCTTATTTCCGTGAATTTGGCCAAAAAGTCGGAGGCAAGACCAAGCTGATAATGGTCGATGGTGACTTCCAGATGGTTTACTATCGCACGGATGTGTTGCAGAAGGCTGGTTTACAGCCTCCAAAGACTTGGCAAGAGTATATCGAAGTCGCGTCAAAAATTCATGGCCAGGACATGAATGGTGACGGGCAGGGCGATTATGGTTCTTGCATTTTTAAAAAGCGAAATGGGCAGTCTTATTTCGCGATCCAGACAATTGCTGCACCTCTCGTACAAACAAAAGGGACGGCTCAAGGTTTTCACTTTGATAATGCAACGATGAAACCGATCGTGAATAATGAAGCTTGGAAAAAAGCGTTCGAGATTTACAAGGAAACCGGCAAATATGGCCCACCCGAAGAACTCAATATGGATATCGGCGACACGCGTGCTGTTTTCAAATCTGGCCGATGTGGTCTTTTGATCGAATGGGGTGATCCGGGCACACTTCAGCTTGATAATGATGCTGCCAAAATCAAGAATTTGATGTATGCGGTGTCGGCTGTTGGCTCAAAGGAAGTACTTGATCGGAAAACAGGTAAACTCGTTGCTGTAACGAAAGAGAGTGCACCAAACTCTATTGATGGCGTGAATTATGCTCCGTTTGCAGCGTTCGGTGGTTGGGCTGGCGCGATAAACAAAAATGCAGATCCTAAAAAGAAGGCCGCTGCCTATGCATTCTTGTCCTATATGAACCAAGCAGCACAATCCAATGTTGACGTTACATTGGGGCCAACTGGCTATAATCCATACCGTCTATCTCAACTAAAGAGCACAGACCTTTGGGTAAAGGCAGGGATGACGAAGGAATTGGCCGCAAACTATATTGGTGCTATCAATGCTGCTCTGAATAATCCTAATATGGCGTCAGATATGAAGATACCGGGTGCTCAGCAATATACGGGCGTTGTTCTCGATACAGAACTCGCTCGTTACCTCTCTGGTGAAATCACGGTTGATCAGGCTCTAAAGAATATTGAAGAGGGCTGGGAAAAGATCACCGAAGATTTCGGTCGCAAGGAACAGATCAGTTCTCAAAAACTCGCACTTGGCCTCTGATATTTTAGATGAGCAATTCAAATTATTTCCAACCGGGGACCTCCCCGGTTGGATTTAAAAGATTACGTTCTGATCATCTCAATGAATGGCTTGATCGCCACTCGCGGACCTTTTTTATCGCGCCAGCCTTAGTGCTGCTTTTAGCATTTGCAATCTTTCCGACATTTTACTCGATTATTTTTGCATTAAGTCGAGTGAAATTTACTGCGAATGGCTTGCGGTTCCGTTTTGTTTGGTTTGATAATTTTTTCGCACAATTCAGCGGTAATGAGCAGGCGCATTTTCTCGGCCGCCTGACCAATATCAGCGTGCTCGGCTGGGTGTTCTTTGCCGCGGTAACAGCAGCGACGCTCTACTGGCTTTATAAATCTTTCCGTAACGGCGCTTCAGTCGTTGGTCTGATCGGCCGTTTTATTTCTGCTGCGATGGCGATTTCGATTGCTTTCCTTTTTAGTGCCACTTTGCTTTCAGGCAATCCGTGGGGCACTTTGATGACGACGTTATTTTATGTCTTTGTCGGCTGTACGGTTCAATTTTTTATAGGAACCATGCTCGCCTTATTGTGTTCGCAGCCGATTTCTGGCAAAAATTTCTTTCGCGTTTTGTTCTTCATACCGCTCATGATTACGCCGCTCGGCGTCGGCTATGCGTTCAAAATGGTTCTTGATATCACCAAGGGTCCGCTACAACCGCTGTGGGACGCGATAGGATTACAAAATTGGGCTTGGTCGACCGATGCATGGACCGCGCGGTGGTTCGTTATTCTCGGTGATTCTTGGCAATGGATCCCCTTTATTTTCATTGCGATGCTTGCCGCGCTTGAGAATGTCTCGCGCGATCAAGTTGAAGCAGCGGAAGTTGACGGTGCGTCAAATTTGATGATTTTCCAAGAGATTACGTGGCCGCAAATCATGCCTGTGGCCATGACGATCCTTCTTATCCGCATGGTTGAAGCTTTCAAGATCGTTGATCTACCGAATATTATGACATCGGGTGGCCCAGGCATTGCAACTGAATCAATAACGCTTCACTCCTATTTTCTTTGGCGGGCGAATGACATGGGCTCATCATCAGCTGTTGCATACTTATTATTAATACTCACCGTGGTCGTCTGTGCATCTTTTTTCAACTACATTGTCCTTGGACAATTTAAAAAAACAAAATGAAAACTTCAACATACAAAATCGAAAAATCGCATCGCTCTCTTTTGATGAGGCTCTTTGAACCGCCCGCCATTGGAAAGATGTCTTTTGCTAGCAAGCTTCTCTCTTATTTTATTTTGTGGTTCTGGGCACTATTTGTAATTTTTCCAATTTACTGGGTGATTATTACCGCTTTCAAGGATGCGACGACTGTTAATCAGGGTCCTTTCTATATTCCGTTCGTTGATTTTCAACCTAATCTTAACGCATGGCGTGTTCATCTTGCCGATGACCCCTATTGCAACGCCTATGCTATTGGCCGTCAATTATTACTTCTAATTCATAATAGTTTGGTTTTCATCGTCTCGCCGATTTTCACATTAGAAGCGATGGAGCCCCAGATTTGTAAAACTTATCTCGCCTTTACAAATTCTTTGATAATTGGCTTGGTGTCAACGGCGCTTTGCGTATCCTTTGGTAGTATGGCGGCTTATGCTTTGGCGCGCGTTGAATATAAACCAAAGTTTGGTAATATTTTTATTTTTATTTTACTCGCGCTTTGTACTATTTTTACCACCAACTACGCTGGTATACCCTGGTATTTCAGTACAGCCGTAGGTCTCGCCTTATTCTTTCTCCTTGCCCGAACACTCGGTAAAAAATTTATACGTACTCTGCACAATGGCGATATTCTTTTCTGGATAATATCGCAACGAATTTTACCACCAATAGTTGTTATCATTCCGGTTTACATAATGTTCCAAACTGTTGGTTTGCTCGACACACACTTAGCGCTAATCATTATTTATACTGTTGCTAATCTACCCATTGTTGTTTGGCTCATGCATGATTTCTTTTTGGCACTTCCTATCGAATTAGAAGAATCTGCACAGCTTGATGGTGCGAGCCGCTTTAGTATCTTCTGGGATATCGTATTGCCATTAACGCGCCCAGGACTTGCGGCAACGACTTTGCTTACATTGATCTTGAACTGGAATGAATATATCTTCGCAGTCTTTATTTCGACATCAAAATCACAAACAATGCCAATTATGGTTGCGGCAAAAAATGCTGGTGAAAAAGGTATTCTATGGTGGGAGATGTGCGTTGTCATCGTCATAATGATTATTCCTGTAATTTTGATGGCGATTATTTTGCAACGTTTTATTTCGAGAGGTGTTTTGCTCGGTGCAATCAAAGGTTAAGATGTAAGGATAGGATTCCAAAATGACTTCCACGTTGGGTACGACTGTCAAATTTGAAAAGATCGCAAAATCTTTTGGCGTCGTGCGTGTTCTTGAAGAATTATCACTCGATATTTCACCAGGTGAATTTTTGGTCCTGCTTGGTGCGTCGGGTTCGGGTAAAACAACCGCCTTGCGAATTCTTGCGGGTCTCGAAACCGCGAGCTCTGGTCGCGTTATAATTGGCGACAATGATGTGACAGAAGTTTTACCGAAATATCGCGACGTCTCAATGGTGTTCCAGTCTTACGCGCTTTATCCGCACAAGACGGTGGGAGAGAATATCGGTTTTCCGCTGAAAGTCCGCAAAGTATCGCAGGCCGAACAGGATAAAGCCATTCGCGAAGCTGCCGCGCAGGTGCAGATCGATCAGCTGCTTGATCGCTATCCACGCCAATTATCCGGCGGTCAAAGGCAACGTGTTGCGCTTGCGCGCGCCATGATCCGCCGTCCGTCCGTCTTTTTGATGGACGAACCGCTTTCCAATCTTGATGCGAAATTGCGCGGTCATATGCGCGCCGAGTTGAAGCACATGCAATCCGAACTCGGCATCACGACGATTTACGTCACGCATGACCAAATCGAAGCGATGACGCTTGCGCATCGCGTTGCTATTCTCGAAAAAGGCGTGCTGCAACAGCTCGATACACCGGCTAAGATCTACAATGATCCGATCAATCTATTTGTTGCGCAATTTATCGGCTCACCGCCAATGAATGTTGTACATGGCGGACTTGAAGGAACAACATTCAAATCTCGAAGCGGCTTGGTCAATGTGCCGGTCGGTGGTAAAATCGACAAAGCGATCCTCGGTGTACGTCCTGAGGACTGCACCATCGTCGCGCCGGACATAGCGGAATTTAAGGGTGAGATCTACACAATCGAATTGATTGGCGATCATACGCTTGTAACGGTGAAGGCCGGTGATGACTTCATCACGGTGAAAGCACCGAAAGATTTCTCGGGAAAATCCGGCAGCCAGATTGGCGTGAGCTTCAGCAAAGAGCGCATGTTCGTCTTTGATAAGGAGACAGGCGCGCGCATTCGTTGATGGTGAATTATTTTCGTCATGTGATAGGATCAGGGTCATGACGTTGTCGTGACCCTTTTTATTTAAGCGGAATAATCATGTATCAGGATCCGAGCGCCCATCTGATCAATTCCGCGACCGGTGCGATGAGTGATGCGGGTGGACGCTACATCAAACGCCTGCGTGATCTTGACGGTTTGTATCTCGACACCGCCACATTCCAATCCACGCTCGCAACATCGGCTGACACAATCGTTTACACGGTGCATGAAAAACGCCCCGCGCAATCTGTCGGTGATTTGATTTTCGGGACGACGATGATGGAGCCCGGCCGCATCGGCGACGAGTTCTATATGACGCGCGGCCATATTCACGCCTGCGCCAATCGGCCGGAAGTCTATTATGGCTTGAGCGGCGAAGGTCTGATGCTGCTCGAAACACCGGTAGGTGACGTCCGCATTTTGGAAGTGAAACCGCGCGTTGCCGCCTATGTTCCGCCCTTTTGGATTCACCGCTCGGTCAATACGGGCACAACGCCTCTGGTGATGAGTTTCTTCTATCCCAGTGATGCAGGCCAAGATTACACCATCATCGAAAAATCGGGTGGCATGGCTGTGCGCATCATCGCGAGCGGAAACGGGTGGGAAGCCGTGAAAAACCCTTCATACAAACAACGCAGTGAAGCCGATATCGCCGCCGTCCATGCGTCTTCCAAATGAAAAATTGAGCGCAGATGAACCTCATTCCGGCAACACAACCAACTCTCTATTTCATCGGCGTGACGACATCGAGCTCAATGATCATGAATGTGTTTCCGAAATGGGCGGCGTTTCTTGGGCTTCATGATGCCGCTATAAAAGGCATAGATCTCAAATTGCATGACGATCCCACGCGCTATCGAGAAGTGGTGAATTTCATCAAGCATGATCCGCTCTCACGCGGTGCGCTCGTGACCACGCATAAGCTTGATCTTTTTCATGCGGCATCCGATTTGTTTGATCAGGTTGATTTTTATGCCCGCTTGATGGGCGAGACGAGCTGTATTTCAAAGCGTGGCGGCAAACTCATCTGCCATGCCAAAGACCCTATCTCATCGGGACTCACGATTGATGGATTTCTTCCGAAAAGCCATTTCAACCAAACGAAAGCCGATGCCTTCATCATCGGTGCGGGCGGTTCGGCGATTGCGATCAGCTGGCATTTGATGACGGCATTAGAAGAACAAGAACGCCCTCGAAATCTCTTCATAGCCGATCGTGATCCCGCGCGGCTTAATCATATTCGTGAAATCCATGCGAAGGCCAAATTAACAGTTCCGGTCCGCTATCACCTTGTGAAAAGCGCAGACGAGAATGACGCCATCATCGCAAAGCTTGCGGCAGGATCGCTTATCGTCAACGCCACGGGTCTTGGCAAAGACGCTCCCGGCTCTCCCATGACTGATGCCGCGCTTTTGCCGGAACAGGCGATCATTTGGGAATTGAATTATCGTGGCGATCTTGTTTTTCTTGATCAGGCGAAAGCGCAAAAGAAAGCGCGGCATCTTCAAATCGAGGACGGCTGGATTTATTTCATTCACGGCTGGACACAAGTCATTGGTGAAGTGTTTAATGTGGCTATTCCCACCGAAGGTCCTGTTTTTGATCAGATCTCAAAACTCGCCGGGCAAACCTCAAGCGCAAGACCGAAATGATAAAGAGTATTCATTCATGACTATGGAATCGGCACGATGAGCAGCAAAGAAACAAAAAAGCTCAAAATCGGTGTGCTCGGATGTGGGCAAATTGCGCAGGCTGCGCATTTTGAAAGCTGCACAAAAGCGCGCAACGCCGAGCTTTATGCCATTTGTGATCTCGCTGATGATTTACGCACGCGTATGGCCGCAGCGCATGCGCCGCAAAAATCCTATGCGGATTATGACGCGATGCTTGCCGACCCGAATGTCGAAGCCGTGATTATTGCGACCGCCGATCAATGGCATGTGCCCATGTCCATACGTGCTTTGGAGGCAGGTAAAAATGTTTTATGCGAAAAGCCGATCGCGACATCTTTGGATGAGTTGCTTGCCCTCGAAGAGGCGGTCAAAAATTCCGGCAAGATTTTGCAGATCGGCCATATGAAACGTTTCGATGAAGGTTTGATGGCGGCAAAGCATTTTATCGACGCTGAGATGGGTGATCTCGTTGCCTTGAAAGCGTGGTATTGTGACTCAACCCATCGTTACGCGATGACAGATGCAGTGCAACCTCTTATCGTGACAAGTGCGCAGGCTAAGAAACCAGCGGGCAATCCGAAAGCGGATTTGAAACGCTATTATATGCTTGCGCATGGCAGTCATCTTGTCGATACAGCGCGCTTTTTTGCAGGTGATCTTGTTTCTGTCACTGCAAAACTTTCCGATCGACGTGGCATGTATTGCTGGTTTGTCGATGTCGAATTCGCCAATGGCGCTTTGGGTCATCTCGATCTTACAGTGGCCGTGCGCATGGATTGGCATGAAGGCTTCCAGATTTATGGCCAACATGGCAGCGTGATCGGCAAAACTTATAATCC
>VGCJ01000072.1 GCA_016870035.1 Alphaproteobacteria bacterium | reverse complement strand
TGAGGCCCGCTGGTTGCCGATCCTTCGGCATCGCGAGCGCATAACAGACGCGGCCATTGGCTGTGTCAGAGGCATAAACTGCCCAGCTCCCGAAGCTGCCTAACTGGATCGGCTGCGCGGGTGTCTCGGCGGCAGGCGCAGGTTGCTGTGGCTTGGCAGGCGTTGTGGCCTTGGCGGGCGCCGTGGTCTTTGTCGCCTCAGGCTTCTTGGTTTGAGCTGAGGCAAGGCCTGAAGCCATGACAAAGCTGGTCATGAAGAATGCGCCAACGAGAAGGATGCAGATAGAACGACGAGTCATAAGCAGCCAAGGCTCCAAAAACGGGCGAATCCCGTCAAAGCGCGATACCTTAATCCGCTCTGAGTGAAAACAAAAATCATTCGGAATTCGGACGAAGCGCCGTTTCAATCCCCGGCAGAATGTGCCAAACTGTCGCATCCCACTGGGATGAGAGCTAATGCGCGACACAGGATCGCAGAATTTCGGGGCAATTGGAGTGTCGACGCAAGAAGAGCTCGGTGAACTCGTTTTGGCTGTGGCGAGGTCTCGCGATCGGGAGGCCTTTGCCCGGCTTTTTGACCATTTCGGCCCGCGCCTCAACGCCTATCTGCTACGGCTTGGCTCTGATGCCGGTTCGGCCGAGGAGATCTTGCAAGATGTGATGACCACTTTGTGGACCAAAGCCCATCTGTTTGATCCCACCAAGTCCTCACTCGCGACATGGCTTTACCGGATTGCTCGAAACCGTCGAATCGACACGCTGCGTCGTGATCGACTCGATTTCTTTGATCCGATGGATGCGCCTGAAATCGCCGCTGAAGATGAAGGCGCTGACCGCCGGATCGATATGCAAGTGCGCGAAGATCGAATTCGCTCTTCGCTTGAAGGCTTGCCCGAGGAACAATTATCTCTCGTCCGCATGGCCTTTTTCGATGATCTTTCTCATAGCGAAATTGCCGAGAAGACAGGCCTGCCGCTTGGCACTGTGAAATCACGTATCAGGCTGGCATTTACCAAGCTAAGACGTTCACTCGAAGCCAATGGTGTCGTCGACGCCGGGTGATCACCGCTTCACGACAGTGCGCCACAGGCATTCGCCAAGCGATCAATTTCTCTTGCCAAATCGATATCGCGTGATGACACGCCATTCACATCATGGCTCGTCAATATGATATGAACCTTCGACCACACATTGAACCATTCAGGATGATGGTTCATCGTTTCAGCCACGAATGCAACACGGGTCATAAAGGCAAAGGCCGCGCTGAAATCATTGAAGCGAAGATGTCTTTCAATCGCATCACGACCCTGAACATTTTGCCAAGCGGAAAGAGCGTTTAAAGCCTTTTCGCGTGCCGCGCCTTCAAGACGAGCGGTGGTGACCATGAATTCTCCTCATGCCGTTCGGTATTGTAAAACATCAGCCTGCATTTCACGAAATAGATATGAAGCTTCGATAACATAAGGACCGCCACCCACCGACGCGCGCGAAGAAAAGACTTCAAAAGAATCTGCTTCAAATGTCGAACGGGGTATATGTGAAATCATACCAAGAAAATTTGCAAGCTCAAAGGGTGATGTGTCGCGCAATCGTGCGAGCGTTACATGAGGTGTGAATTTACGTGTCTCTGCAGGTAATCCCAAACGACGGATTAACCGTTCATGTTCCGCTTGCAATTCCATGAGCGCCGGCGTCGGAACAATTTTCGCAACAAGTGCGCGCGGACGATCGCCCCCAAAGACCGTGATGCCATCAACCGTAATTGAAAGAGCCTCACGCTCGATACGACCAAGAATCAAAAACACCTCGCGCGCGGTAACATCATCAATGTCGCCGATAAAGCGCAGTGTGATATGGAAATTTTCAGGTGTTATCCATCTTGCGCCTGCAAGGCCACCTCGCACAGATGTTAGAATATCAATAATCTGATCGGAGAGAGATAGGCCCGTAAAAAGCCGTGGCATAGTGGCCTCCTGAAATGGTCAAACACCAAAACCCGAATCACTCGCCTTTTAAATCCATCACAGGCTCATGCGCTGCACAAGTCAGTTTCATTTATGAGTGAACGACAGACTTAAGTGAGACGCCGCCGACGTTCCGTGAGCGCTTCAACGATGACAAGACCAAAGCCACTCGCGAGAATGAGCGCGGCGCCGATAAAAACGGGCAAAGGCGGAAAATCACCCCAGATCAAAAAGCCCCAGCCGAAAGCCCAAATCAAAGTGATATACTCAAAAGGTGCAACCGCTGAAGCGGGAGCCAAACGATAACCTTCAAACATAAAATATTGACCAGATGCGCCAACAACACCAAGCATCAAAATCAGAATTATTTCATTCAGCGAAGGCGCGATCCAGACAAAAGGCAATGTCATACCACAGACGAGCGCAACAATAGCATTGGACGCAAGCATTAAGCTCAGTGATCCTTCTTTGCGTCCAATGAGACGCACAAGAACATTTGTTGCGGCCCAACAAAGTGCGGCAAAAAGCACAAGTAGCACAGGGATAAAATCCGTTGAGCCCGCAGGCCCTGCAGCAATAATTACGCCAATAAATCCAATGATGGTCGCAGCCCACCGCGCGAAGCCGACGGTTTCTTTCAATATGAAAATTGACATGATTACCGCAAAAATCGGTGTCGAAAAATAAATCGTCACCATCTCGGCAAGATGCAATGAACGCGACGCGGTAAAATAAGCGAGCCACGCCATCAAGATGAGTGATGAGCGAATGAGCAATTGTGTGCGGCTTGAACCGCGAGCGAGTTCAACCGCACGTTGCGGGGCTAATAGAAACAAGCACAAAACAACAATCAATATCGAACGGGAAAACAAAACTTGCCACACGGGTAAAGTGGCCACGAGCCATTTCACAGTCGCGTCTTGAATTGAAAAAATTGAAAAGCCGATCAGCACATAGCCGATCCCGAGAAGCGTTCGATTGGGAGGCGGATCAGCAAGCGACATTTTGAGGTCAGAAAAAACAACACATCCCGCAGAGTGACGGTTTAAGCAGAGCGCGACAAGGTCATGATGATGTTTTTCTTTGCCTTGAGCGACGTTTCATCTAAAAAGCCACATAAAGTCACATTAAGGACTTCCCATGTCACGCCCCCTCGCCGTTGATCGCCACGGCCAGATCCTTCATGCGCTTGAGGCGCAAGGCTCCGTCAGCGTCTCTGACCTCGCTGAGCGGTTTAATGTGTCGATGGAAACGATCCGTCGTGACCTGAAGCGCTTGGCCGAAGAGGGTCGGCTGGTGACCGTTCATGGTGGCGCGCATAGGCTCGCCCATGAACCCTCCCTCTCCCGACGCAACATCGAGAATGCGGAAGGCAAGGCAGCGATTGGCAGGGCAGCGGCAGATTTCGTTGAAAATGGCATGGCCATTCTGATTGATTCAGGCTCAACAACTTTAGCCCTCGCCCAAGCGCTGACGAACCGGAGCGATCTAACGGTTCTCACGAATTCCCTGCCCATCGGCCTTTTGCTCGCGCGCACCAAGACCATCAAAACAGTGCTTCTTGGCGGCGAGATCGAAGCCAATGACGAGGCCGCTTTTGGGCTTGATACACTAGATCTCATTGCAAAATACCGCGTAGACCTCGCGTTTATCGGGGCAGGTGGCATCTCTGAACAAGGCGATTTTACCGATTATTCCCGCCTCGCCGCCGAGCAACGGGCGCGGATGGCGGCTGCCGCCAAATCAGCCTATGTGCTCGCCGACCAAACGAAATTCTCGAAACGCACTCCGTTGACCATCCCGATCAGCTCACCGATTTCCGCGCTCATCACTGACCGCCTGCCGAAAGGCGAGCCCGCTGTCGAAGCCTCAGCCCGCCGCTGGACCATAAAAGTGACTGGACCCAAAAAATGAGTATTTGTGGTTTATTGACTGAATTTGTGGTTTTAGATAGAGGTGAAAGAGTTTAAAGGCTGATCCCCCAACCTCCTCCGAAGAGCTTTTCCATGACCATTCAATTTCGCGGTCCGGCTGGACAGGAAACCACGCCCTATCTTTTGACCCCCGGCCCTTTGACGACGACGCCCGCTGTCAAAGAAGCAATGCTGCGCGATTGGGGATCATGGGACGCGGATTTGCGCGCGGTCGTGGCTTCCATCCGCTCCGGCCTTCTTGATATTGCCGATGCCGCACAAGGATTTGAATGTGTGTTACTGCAAGGCTCTGGATCTTATGGCGTTGAAGCCGCGCTTGGTAGTTTCGCACCGAAGAACAAAAAAACACTGATGCTTACAAATGGTGCTTATGGCGAACGCGCGATCAAAGCGCTCTCGTATATGAATCGCGATTTCATCTCTTATGAAACCGATGAGCTTGAAGCGCCCTCAGCCGAAGAAGTGACAGCACTCTTAGAATCCAATCCAGATGTTGACGCAGTGTTTCTCGTTCAATGCGAAACAACCAGCGGTATCGTGAATCCAATTGAAGACATTGCCGCCGTCGCACAGAAAGCTGGATGCATTGTGATACTTGATGCAATGTCGAGTTTTGGTGCGATGGACCTTTCGATGAAGCGTATGAGCATTGATGTGCTCGTCTCTTCAGCCAATAAATGTATCGAAGGTGTACCAGGCTTTACCTATATTCTTGCGCGGCGTGATCTGCTTGAAGCCTCACAAGGCGCATCGCACTCGCTTTCGCTCGATCTATATGAGCAATGGGCCTATATGCAAAAGAGTGGGCAATTCCGTTACACGCCCCCAACACACACTCTTGTTGCATTTGCCAAAGCTCTTGAGCAACATAAAGCCGAAGGCGGCGCGCCGGGACGTCTTGCGCGTTACAAAAAAACGGCAAAAGCTCTTCGTGATGGCATGCGACGCATCGGCCTCATACCTTTATTAGGTGATAATGAAACGGGTCCGATCATTCAAACTTTTGCGACACCGCGCGATCCGAATTTCGATTTCACGCGCTTTTATGAAGGATTGAAACAGCGCGGCTTCATCATCTATCCCGGAAAACTTACGAAGAAGCCCAGCTTCCGTGTTGGCAATATGGGTGCGCTTGATCACGAAGTGATGGCAATGCTTGTTGATGCAACAGAAGCCACGCTCAAAACCATGAATATCAAAGATCTGACACCGGCCGAGTAATGAAATCATGACAAATAAAAAATCTCTTTCCGTCAATGGCCGAACCTATTCATGGCCCACAAAGCCACTTGTTGTCATTTGTCTTGATGGCTCGGAACCCGCTTATACGGATGAAGCACGCAAACGTGGTTTGATGCCTCATCTTAAACGCCTCATTGAAAAGGGTGGCGAATATCGCGCGCATTCGGTGGTGCCAAGCTTTACCAATCCAAACAATCTATCGATTGCCACCGGGCGATCGCCGGAAGTGCACGGTATTTGCGGCAATTATCTCATTGATCCTGACACGGGTCTTGAGACCATGATGAATGATCCGAAATGGTTGCATGCACCAACAATTTTCGCCGAGTTCCAAAAGGCCGGCGCGCGGATTTTGATGGTGACGGCGAAAGACAAATTACGCCTGCTTTTGTCAAAGGGACTTGTCTATGACGGGTCTGCTATCGCGTTTTCTTCTGAAAAAGCTAACAAGGCGACACAGGCTGAGAATGGTATTGATAACCCTTGCGCACAATGGTCGATGACACTTCCAGATGTTTACTCAGCTGAACTTTCTGAGTTTGTCTTTGCTGCGGGCGTAAAACTTATACCGGAATTCAATCCCGACATCACCTATCTTTCAACGACCGATTTCGTTCAGCATAAATATGGGCCCACTGAAAAAGGGGCGCTCGATTTCTATGCGATGTTTGACACCTATATCGGCAAGCTTGATGCGCTTGGCATTACGCTTATCATCACGGCCGATCATGGCATGAATGACAAGCATTTTTCAAATGGCGAGCCTGATGTTCTCTATTTGCAGGATGAACTTGATCGCACCTTTGGTGAAGGCAAAACGAAGGTGATTTTACCGATCACCGATCCCTATGTCGCGCATCACGGCGCGCTTGGTTCTTATGCAGCGATCTATGCTTATGGAGCTGACCCAAAAGCTGTTGCAAAACATATATCCGCGCTTGATGGCATGGATGTTGTTTTGGAAAAAGCCGAGGCCTGCGCGCGTTTCGGTTTGCCCCCTAATCGCACCGGTGATGTGATTGCAGTTTCGGGCGGAAAAAATAAAAGCAAAGTTATTGGTACATCACGATCAAAACATGATCTTTCAGGGCTCGATGTACCCTTGCGCTCGCATGGCGGACTCACGGAGCAGATTGTTCCTTTTTTCATCAATACAAAATCAGCTGTACTTCCCGTAAATCTGCGGAATTTTGACGCTTATTTTGTCGGTTGTTCAGCGGCGGAATGACTCATGAGCAGGATCGTCAAAGGCGCGATGCGCATCGGTGGCAAAGAGGTTTCAACCGATGAGGTTGTGAATGTTCACTATCCCTACACGAATGAGGTGATGGGCACTGTGCCTGCAGGGCGCGCAGAATATGCCCGCAAAGCCTTTTCGATTGCGTCTCAGTTTAAAACCAAACTCACACGTTATGAGCGTCAAAAGATTTTGTTTCGTACTGCAGAGCTCATCAATGCGCGCAAGGATACTCTTTCTCCATTGATTACGCTTGAACTGGGAATCTCACTCAAAGATTCACTCTATGAATGCGGGCGCGCCTATGATGTTTTCATGCTGGCAGGACAACTTTCCATTCTGGATGATGGACAGATTTTCTCATGCGATCTTACACCGCATGGCAAACCACGAAAAATTTATACAAAGCGTGAACCTGTGCGCGCGATCTCTGCAATCACGCCTTTCAATCATCCGTTGAATATGGTGTCCCACAAAATTGCGCCAGCGATTGCTACAAATAATCGTGTGGTTTGCAAGCCAACCGAATACGCACCGCTTACCGCGATTGCACTGGCTGATATTCTTTATGAGGCAGGGCTACCGCCAGAAATGTTTCAGGTTGTCACCGGGATGCCGAATGATATCGGCGATGAGATGGTCACGAATCCCGATATCGAACTTATTACATTTACAGGCGGTGTGATGGTCGGCAAATTGATTGCAACAAAGGCGGGTTATAAACGCGCGGCACTTGAGCTTGGTGGCAATGATCCTTTGATCATCTGCGATGATCTTTCAGACAGCGATCTTGATAAAGCGGCTGAGCTTGCGGTAGCGGGCGCCACAAAAAACTCAGGTCAACGCTGCACAGCGGTGAAACGCATTCTCTGCATGGAGAAAGTCGCCGATGCGTTTGTGTCGAAAGTTCTCGAGAAAGTGAAGAAGATCAAATTCGGAGATCCGATGAACCCAGACACGGATCTCGGCACAGTCGTTCATGAACAGGCTGCCGCTTTATTTGAGCAACGTGTTCTCAAAGCTGCGGAGCAAGGCGCCAAGATTCTTTATCACCCGGAACGGAAAGGTGCGCTTTTACCGCCGATTACGGTTGACCATGTTCCCCATTCTTCTGAACTCGTGATGGAAGAAACATTCGGCCCGATTGTACCCATTATCCGCGTGCCTAATGATGTCGAAAAGGTCATCGAGATTTCGAACTCAACGGCTTTTGGCCTTTCCTCGGGCGTCTGCACCAATCGGCTTGATCGCATCACTGCCTTTATTGATGGCTTGAATGTTGGCACCGTGAATATTTGGGAAGTGCCGGGCTATCGGATCGAGATGTCCCCCTTCGGCGGCATCAAGGATTCCGGCAATGGCGTGAAAGAAGGCGTGATGGAAGCGATGAAATTCTTCACCAATGTGAAGACCTATTCACTCCCCTGGCCAATGTAAAACCAAGGGTCTAACTGGTCCAGTTTTGACAAACTGGCTCCATCATGCTCGTCTGGCCTCATGACAAGAGCGCCAGAGGATCATGCACAGGTGAACCGCGCCGAACCGCAAAAGCACCCCACACCGAGGAGCTTAAGCGGCGTAGAACCGATCATTTGGGAAGCGCTTTTCCGGAAATTTTCCCACCAAGGGCGTTCGCTACAGGTTCAGATCCGTCAGATGATTGTGGCGGCCATCGAGGAGCGCCGCATCCCGCGCAATGCGCGGATGCCGTCAAGCCGTGATCTCTCAACGCTTCTGGGCGTCGCGCGAAACACGGTCGTGCTGGCTTACCAACAGCTCGTCGATGAAGGCTTTCTCGAGAGCCGCGAACGCAGCGGTTATTTCATCAAGGGCACTGCCTCTGGGCGACCGAAAGAATCCGTCGAGATCCGCGCCGATCATCCGGATGATCCGAATTGGGCCGAACGTTTTACGATGCGTCCCTCGACGAGACGCAACATCGTCAAACCGCGCGAGTGGTTACGTTACCCCTATCCGTTCCTTTATGGCCAATTTGATCCGGAACTTTTTCCTACCAATGATTGGCGTGAATGCGCGCGTGGAGCGTTAAGTGTTCTCGAGATTCATAATTGGGCGCGCGATCTCGTTGATGGTGATGATCCGGAATTGATCGATCAATTGCGATTACATGTTTTACCGCGTCGCGGCATTTGGGCCAATCCTGACGAGATCATTGTAACGATTGGTGCCCAGCAAGCACTTTATCTTCTCGCGCGTCTTTTATTGTCGAAAGACACGCGCATCGGCGTTGAGGATCCAGGCTATCCCGATGCAAGAAATATTTTTGCAACAATGACATATCATGTGGAGCCTTTCCCCGTTGATGAAGAGGGACTCATTCTTTCCGACGAACTAAACCGTTGCGATTATCTTTATGTAACACCGGGTCACCAGTGTCCGACAACAGCGGCGATGCCGTTAAAGCGACGTATGGATCTTTTGCAAAAGGCCATTGATAAAGATTTCATTATCATCGAGGATGATTACGAAACTGAATTGACGCCCGACAGTCGTGAAACACCGGCACTGAAAAGCTTTGATCACTCCAGCCGAGTGCTTTATGTGGGTTCACTTTCAAAAATTCTCGCTCCTGGTTTGCGTCTTGGTTACATCATTGCGCCAGCAACCGTCATCCGCGAATTGCGGGCGCTTCGTCGCCTGATGCTGCGTCATCCGCCTTCAAACAATCAACGCGCGGCCGCTTTGTTTTTAGGTTTAGGGCATTACAAAACGCATATGCGACGACTCGGGACAGCACTCAGTAAGAGAGGTGACCTCTTACGTGAGTCCCTAAAAAAACATTTGCCTGAGTTTCGCGTGAAACTTGGGCCGGGTGTTTCAAGTTGTTGGCTTGAAGGGCCCTCGACTTTGGATGCCACAGCGCTCACAGCCAGCGCCGAGAAAAAAGGCGTACTCGTTGAAGCGGGTGATATTTTCTTTATGCAGGATCATCCGCCTAAAAATTTCCTCAGACTTGGCTTCGCGTCGATACCGCAAGAACGAATTGATTCCGGTATCGCTGCGCTTGCTGAAGCCTACCGCGATTTATAAACGAGTAGACTATGCATCTTATTCTCGTTATCAATGCAGGCTCATCAAGTATAAAATGCGCTTTGATGGCAATTGATGCGCAGGGGCTTGTGAAAGAGTGCGCGCGCGGACAAGTCGATGGCATTGGTCACGAAGCTGAATTCTCAATGCGGTTTGCCGATGGTCATAAAGATATCAAAGAAGCCATGCCCACAGGCGTAAAGATGTCACATAAAGAAGCGCTTAGTGTCATTCTCAAAAGCGTTGATGACACCTTCGGATTAAGTGCTCTCATTGGCGCGGGTCATCGTATTGTTCATGGTGGCCCAAATTTTGTGAAGCCCACAAAACTAGATTCAGCATCAATCGCGGAGCTAAGAAAGCTCATTCCACTCGCACCCTTGCATCAACCGCATAATCTTGCTGCCGTTGAATCGCTTCGTGAACTACTGCCTGAATTACCTCAGATTGCGTGCTTTGATACGGCTTTCCACGCAACGATTCCGGATATCGCGCGGAATTTTGCTCTTCCGAAAGCGCTGATAGAAAAAGGTATTAAACGTTACGGCTTTCATGGCATTTCATATCATTACATCGCCGAGGCTTTTGCTCACAACGATCCCGAACGCGCTCGTAGTCGTGTGATTGTTGCTCATCTTGGCAATGGCGCATCGCTCTGCGGCATGATAAACAGGCAAAGCGTGGCAACCACAATGGGTTTCTCCGCTTTAGACGGTTTGATGATGGGTACGCGGACAGGAAGCATCGATCCGGCGGTGATTTTCTATTTGATGCGCGAAGAAAAAATGACACCGGACGCGGTTGAGAAACTTCTTTATAATCAATCCGGTCTTTTGGGTGTTTCTGGCCTTTCAAATGATATACGTACGCTCCGTAAAGCCGCTGCGGAGAGCGCCGATGCTCGCTTGGCACTTTCCATGTTCACTTATCGTGTCATCCGTGAAATCAGTTCAATCGCTGCAGCGCTCAACGGTCTTGATGCGTTGATCTTCACAGCCGGGATCGGTGAAAATGATCCTCAATTACGTGCTGAAGTTATCAAAGGATTAAGTCATCTCGGTCTTACGCTTAATGAAAGCGCCAATAGCAAGCGTGATTACCAGATCAGCAGTTCGACACATCCAGCGGCCTTTGTCATTCCCACCAATGAAGAGGCAATGATCGCCCGCGCGACTTTATCTATCTTGCCTGATTGCTAAGGAGTTACTTTTATGACGTTGAAAGATTTGAAGCGTTATCCTGAAATGAGCGAGTTGCAACTACGTCCGCGTTATTCAGGGGTTGCAACTTTTTTCAGAACACCTCTTGTCGATTCACTCCAAGATGTGGATATCGGTGTGATAGGTGTTCCGTTTGATGGTGGCGTAACAAACCGCACAGGGACACGCCACGGACCACGGGCCGTGCGTGAACAGACGACACTCATTCGCCGCGTCAATCAGGCTACAGGCATAACACCTTTTGATCTCATGTGCGTTGCCGATTGTGGCGATGCGTTTCTTGAAGGCCCCTATGAGTTAATTGCCGCGCATAAGGAAATCGAAGATTATTTTGCAAAATTCAAAGCGTCGAAAGTGACAACGCTCGGTGTTGGTGGCGATCATTCGATCTCCCTACCGATCCTACGCGCGATTGCAAAAGATGGTCCGGTGGGCATGATTCATATCGATGCGCATTGCGACACGGGTGATGATTATCTCGGCTCGAAATTTCATCACGGCGCACCTTTTTCACGCGCCGTGGAAGAAGGGCTTCTTGATCCAAAACGCGTCATTCAAATCGGCATTCGCGGGTCGATCAATAGCAAGGATATGTGGAAGTTCAGTCATGACAGCGGCATGCGTGTCGTCTATATGGAA
>VGCJ01000071.1 GCA_016870035.1 Alphaproteobacteria bacterium | reverse complement strand
TGTCGAATATAATCTGCTTTACGACCGCGGTACGATCTTCGGATTGAAAACCGGCGGCAATGTGGACTCGATTTTGTCGAGCCTGCCGCCGACGGTGCAATGGCCGTAATTACTTCGAATGTGCAAAATCCATATAGAGCTCACGGGTTTTTCTGTAGATTGGGCCGGGCTGCAAATTGCGATAGTCAATCCGCGTGATCGGCTGCACTTTGCCGTAATTGCCAGCTGAAAAAATTTCATCCGCCTTCAAAAAATCCGCATATGTCAAACGTGTTTCAATAAGCGGCTGACCATCTTTCTTGAAGAGATCAATCACGCGTTGACGCGTAATGCCATTCAAAAAAGTGCCATTTGGCATTGGTGTGAGCAGAACGCCGTCTTTCACCATAAAAACATTGGCCGTTGCAAGTTCGGCGACATTGCTGAGCATGTCGGTCAACAGGCAATTATCATATCCATTCGCGCGGCATTCCATCAAAGCGCGTGCATTATTGGGATAGAGACATCCTGTCTTGGCTTCTGTTGGCATTGTTTCAGGTGTCGGACGGCGGAAACGTGATAATGTGATTGACGAGCCTGCACCATCGGGCATCGGTGCCTCATAAATACATAACATCGAACGCGTGGAATCTGGATCGGGCGCCACTTCCCCTCGCGTGCCATTCTCCGGCCAATACATCGGTTTGACATAAAGTGCTTTATCAGGTGAGAATTTTTTTAATCCCTCATGCGTCAACGCGATCCACTGATCGACACTCACATCGGGCTTCAAATACATCGTCTTCGCCGATTGATTGACGCGCTCGAAATGGCGCGCAAAATCCGGCATCACGCCATCAAAATAACGCGCCCCGTCAAAGACCGATGAACCCAACCAGAAAGCGTGACTGCGCGGGCCCATGATCGGCGGATTGCCCTCGTGCCATTGGCCATCGAAAAAGGTCCAGGTGGGGGAGAGTGTCATTTTCAAGCTTTCTCGTTTGTTTTGGGCGTAGGGTGTAGGTTTTAGCGTTTAGGGTGTATCGTTATTGCGAGGAGCGCGAAGCGCTACGCGGCAATCCATTTTTATTCTCCATTTATTCTCTGGATTGCTACGTCGCTTCGCTCCTCGCAATGACGGATTGTGTTACTCCGAAAACGCCGCAAGCACACGCGCCCAAGAGCGCGCGCCTTTTTCAAAACTTCTGACGTCATATTTTTCATTTGGTGAATGAATACGGTCATCATCAAGCCCAAAGCCGATAAGAAGCGTATCAAGTCCCAATATTTTTTTGAAATCACCAACAATCGGTATTGAGCCACCTGAGCCAAGCGTCACTGCATCAACACCCCATTCGTCATGCAATGCGGATTTCGCAGCAACGAGATCAGGCATATCAAAAGGAAGTGTAATTGCGGGCGAGCCCTTATGGCTGATAAAATCAACCGTGCAGTCTTTAGGCAGTCTCGCGCGCACATGCGCATGAAACGCGTCACGTATTTTTGTAGGATCCTGATCACCAACAAGACGGAAGGAGACTTTCGCGCTCGCTTCCGCGGCAATGACGGTCTTTGCGCCTATACCCGTATAGCCGCCGACAATACCATTCACATCGCATGCCGGGCGCGATTGCACCATCTCGATCAACATGCGACCCTTCTCGCCTGCTGGCTCTGAAAGACCAATCGGCTTTAAGAATGACTCTGATGTGAGGCCGAGCGAGGCCCATTGATCAAGAACCTGCTTCGGCGTTTCAGGAACACCTTCATAAAAGCCGTGAAGAGTCACCCTGCCCTCAGCATCATGAAGATCGCCGAGAATTTTAGTGAGCACACGAATTGGATTTTGCGCCCCGCCACCATAGAGGCCTGAATGCAAATCACGAATTGCGGCTTTGATTGTCACTTCTTCATAGACCATGCCGCGCAAACCGGTTGTGATTTGCGGCGTTGCTTGGTCCCACATCGACGTATCACACACAAGCGCAACGTCAGCTCTTAATCGATCACGATGAGACTTCAAAAAATCAGGAAGATGTTTTGAACCATCTTCCTCCTCGCCCTCGATCATAAAAGTCACACCAATCGGTAAAGATCCGGTCACAGCTTTCCACGCGCGGCACGCTTCAACAAATGTCATCACTTGGCCTTTGTCGTCCGCAGCCCCTCGCGCGCAAATGACGTGCCGCCCGTCATCTAATGTGACGAGTTGTGGATCAAAGGGTTGGCTCTCCCAAAGATTTAACGGATCAACCGGCTGGACATCATAATGTCCATAAAAGAGCGCGTGTTTTTTTGCGCGGCCTTCGATACTCCCAAGAACAACAGGATGGCCATCCGTGGGCGCTACTTCGGCGCTGACACCAAGTGAAGCTAGTTCCGCCTTCAACCACTCAGCCGCTTTGACGCATTCGCTCTTATAGGCGGGGTCAGTAGAAATCGATTCAATTTTCAACCATTGAAACAGACGCTCCCGCGCTTCAGTCCGATGTGCGTCAAGATAAGCGAGAACATCATCGAGGTGAGACATGACGGCATTCCAAAGAGATTACATTCATTGTGGAGTTTAGAGGATTATTCTGAGATGAAGCAAGGGTACAAAAGTGCAGCCCGGCTCTGCATAATCCTTTTATAAAGCTTTTTTGGCCGCTGCATGCGGCACCAGCATGGCCAAAGCACAAGAGGCGACCCACGCCGCCTCACTATCCGCGCGGCTTGTGAGAATGATCGGCACACGCGCGCCAACAACACGACCCGCTGCCTCAGCATGAACCATGAAAGAAAGCGTCTTTGCTAAAATATTTCCCGAAACAAGATCGGGCACCATAAGCACATTCGCGCGGCCCGCAACGGGTGACACGATCTACTTTTGTTTCACCGCACCCATATCAATTGCATTGTCAAGCGCAAGCGGGCCATCAAGTGTCGCGCCAGTAATCTGTCCACGGTCCGCCATTTTGTACTTAGCTGCCGTTTCAATGGTTGAAGGAATCGCGGCATTCACCGTTTCTGTCGCAGAGAGGAGCGCCACAACCACATCGTCAAGTTCAATTACATGAGCGAGATCAATCGCATTTTGAACGATATCGGCTTTCTCGGAAAGTGAAGGCGCGATATTGATCGCCGCATCAGTCATAATCAAAGGTTCACTGTGCCCCTTTGTCGCCATAACAAAGCAATGGCTGATGCGCCGTTCTGTGCGAAGACCCTTTTGATGATAGACAATCGCGCCCATCAATTCATCCGAATGGAGTGAGCCTTTCATCAAGGCTTTAACACGACCCTCACGCACCAATTCAACGGCGCGGGCGGCCGCGGCATGACTATGCGCCGTTGACTCAATGGGTAGAGTTGAATGATCAATCTTCGCATTTTGTGCAACGTTACGAATTTTTGCTTCCGGCCCAACAAGTATCAGATCAACGAGCCCTGCTTCTTTGGCGCTTATAACGCTTTCGAGACTCGTTGCGTCACAGGAATGAACCACCGCCACTTTAAGCGGCGCATAGTTTTGTGCGCACTCGATCAAATTTTTGAACACGGGATGCGGTGTGGGTAGATCATTCATCTTAATATTCCTAGCTCTTCTTAGGCTTTCGCACTCGGTCGCGCATTCACTTCCTTATACCACCGCCAGAGATGCGTGTGATCTTCAGGCACTTTGATTTTGGTTGGTTTCATAAAATCCACCGCACAGAGCAAAGTGATATCGGCAATTGAATAGGTCTCGCCCGCGATAAAAGGCACTTCACCAAGCCGATCATTGATCAAGCGCAAAGACGCCATCAATTTTGGCTTGTTCGCTTCCGCCCATTCGAGAACCTGTGGGATCTCATGCGTCGCCATACCGGGATGGCCATGACGAAACACCATTTGCACTTCGGTCATAAAGCCCAATTCAACGCGACGGTTCCACATCTCGATTGTCGCTTTTTCTAGTGGCGTACGACCGAATAAAGGCGGCTCGGGATAGAGCTCTTCAAAGTAACGGGAGATCGCAACGGATTCCGTGATTACTGTGCCATCATCAAGTTCAAGCGTCGGCGTCCGGCGAAGCGGATTAAGTTTGGTAAATTCATCCGAACGATGTTCAAAGCTCACGAGATCAACCATCACGCGTGGGACATCAATGCCCTTCGCAGCGAGGAAAATCCGCACGCGGCGTGGATTGGGGGCACGGACACTGTCATAGAGCTTCATTCCATCACTCCGGTAACTACCGACACCACAGTCCCGCACCAACGACTTTTGGTCAACCTGGGGGCGATTTTCAAGTTGCATCGCATTTGAACGAATTGGGGAAAGCTCCTTTAACCGGACATACGTAGATCTCTGGAGATAAGAGAATTGACCCATGGCCTTGTCCCGACGACTCATAATGGGCCCAGAGTTCACACAGCCGTCCCTGCGGATCGCGCAACCTCATGAAAAATTGAAATAAGCGCTCGCGCCTCATATTGGCGACGCTCTTCTGTGCCTTTCGGTCATCGCACTCGCGATAATCACGCTATCAGAGGAAGCGAGACGGTCTCAATCCGCACTCATTTTCACAATCATGGTCTTATTTGGACTTATTCTTTTGTGGCGTATTGCGCGCAGCAGCGCTGAGCGCAAAGCATTGCGCGATAATCGTGATGCTCTCATCGCCGGACTTGAAGAGGCGCGTCTTCGTTCTGAAGAAGCGCGTCAACGTGCGGAAGTTTTAAACACCGCGAAATCGCGTTTTCGTGCCAGTATCAGCCATGAATTGCGTACGCCGCTGAACGCTATTCTCGGTTTCTCCGAAATCATGGAAGCCGAACTTTTAGGCCGTCATCGTGTCAAAGCCTATCGCGCTTACGCTCGCGATATTCATGAAAGCGGTCGTATGCTGCTTGGATTGATCGACGAGCTTCTCGATCTTTCACGCATTGAAGCGGGGCGGTTTGATCTTGTTGAGAGCAAAATATCGCTTGCCGACATTGCAGCAGATTGCGCGCATCTCGTTGAATTGCGTGCGCAAAGTCGCGATCTTTCTTTACTCTTGATGGTTGATCCTGCGCTCTCCCCTATTAAAGCAGATCCCCGCGCGATCAGGCAGATCATCCTTAATCTATTATCAAATGCGATTAAATTTACACCTGAGGGTGGCGAAATCGCGATTGAAATTGGTGCAACAAAATCGGGTGGGCAATTCATCAAAGTGGCCGATATGGCACCCGGAATCCCCTCCTTCGTAATTCCCATCATTTTCGAAAGTTTTGAGCGTGGTACGCTTACGATCAAATCAGCGAAAGAAGTCGCAGGGCTTGGCTTACCGATTGTGCGCGGCTTAACCGCAATGCATGGCGGCGAATTTTCGCTCGCTGCGCGCGAAGGCCAAGGCACTGTGGCTTTGATCACGCTACCGGCTTAACGTGTGCTACATAAAGCAACACCTTCAAAGATCATTCATAAACAAGCAGCGTGATCAAGAGTGCAATCGATGATCACTCTTTACGATCATCAACTTTCGCTTCGCCAAATGTCGCCATGCCATCATGGCACGCAAGCGCGGCTTTGATCACACCAATCGCCAGCGCAGCACCTGACCCCTCGCCTAAGCGCATGCCGAGTTCGAGCAAAGGCTTTTTACCGAGCCGCTCCAGCACATCGCGATGCGCGCCTTCTGCTGAAAGATGTCCGGCAAAACAATGATCGAGCGCTGAGGGATGAGCGGCGTGTAAAACAGCCGCCGCAGCCGTTGCGACATAGCCATCAATCACGAGCGGAATACGCTCCATTCGTGCAGCCAAAATCATGCCCGCCATCGCCGCAATTTCACGCCCGCCAAGATGTTGCAACACAAGAAGCGGATCGTTCAGAACAGACACATGGGTCGAAAGCGCTTTTTCAACAGCGGCAATTTTGCGTTTCAGACCCTCATCATCAACACCTGTGCCACGCCCAACCCAATGCGATGCAGAACCGCCATAAAGTGCAGCATAAAGTGCGGCCGCGATCGTTGTGTTGCCAATGCCCATTTCACCGATGGCTAAGAGATCATGACTGCCACCAATCGCCTCCATGCCGAAGGCCATTGTGGCAACGCAAGTCTTTTCATCCATTGCAGGCTCTTTGGTAATGTCGCCTGTGGGTATTTCAAGCGCGAGATCATAGGCTTTAAAGCCGATGTCGAATGTCTTGCAAATCTGATTGATCGCCGCTCCACCCGCGCCGAAATTATCTAGCATTTGCTGCGTGACCGTTGAAGGATAAGGCGACACGCCTTGCGCAGTCACACCATGATTACCGGCAAAAACTGCCACCAAGGGACGACGCGCTGTAGGGCGCGCGGTGCCTTGCCACCCGGCCATATGAGAAACAATCTCTTCGAGAAGACCCAGACTGCACGGCGGCTTCGTCAAAAACCGATCACGCTCACGCGCGGCGTCAATGCTCACCTGATCGGGCGAGGGCATTTTAGCCAATAGGGAACGAATATCATCAAACGGACGCGCGGAAATAGGAACAGCCATAATCGACTCACAAAAAGCAAAAGGATAGGAGCGCCGTTAGACGCCTAAAAATTCTTCGATGCAAGTGAAAAACGGACCTCATTCACCCCAGACGCGACAAGAGGCTAAAACTTGACGTCCAGCCTTTCGAGCCCATGGAAATGATAGACATCGCGATAAAGCGGCGTGCTCGAAAGTCTTAAGTTCGGCAAGCGATCAAATAAGACTTTAAGCGCAACGCGCATTTCTAAACGTACGAGCGGTGCCCCGACACAAAAATGAAACCCGCCGCCGAAACTTTGCTGCGGGTTAGGTTCACGCGAAGGATCAAGCCGATCAGTATCAACAAAGCGCACCGGATCGCGATTGGCTGCGCCGAGCATCAACCCGATCTCATCGCCCTTTTTAAGCGATATGCCTTGCCACTCCAAATCTTCAAGAACATAGCGCGTAAAAAGATGGAGCGGCGCATCAAAACGCAACAACTCCTCAACGAGTCTTTCGCCGCGCGCTATATCAGAAAGTAACGAGCGCGCATCAATACCCTCTTCCAAAATTGCCTTCACGCCATTGCCAAGCGCATGCACGGTCGCTTCATGTCCCGCATTCAAAATTAAAATGCAGGTCGAAATAAGTTCATCTTCGGAAAGCGTTTGACCGTCAGTCTCTGCTGCAATGAGAAGGCTGATCAGATCATCTTGCGGTTTATTCCTACGCAAAGCGATATAGGTTTTCAGATAGACTACAAATTCATTCGTGCCTTTAACAGCCAAATCTTCCGCTTTACGCGTGCGGCCAAATTGATACAAAGCCGTCAATCAATTCATGAGCGAGTTGTTCAATACGCGGCGCCAAGCGCTCGACTTGGCGTGAAACGAAGGCACGATTGATGAGCGTACGCAGTCTTGTATGATCCGGCGGCTCAAGCGAGATCAGAGAATGATCTTCAACATCATAGAATGCTCTCACATGGGATGGCAATTCAGGCCAACCCAATTCTTCACGCGTCACTTTATGTAGGATCTGTCGCCCAAATCTTTTGTCAAGAAACAATGCCGTCGCATCAGCATGTGAAGCAAAGCACCACATACCATATTGCTTCCAAAAAAACGCTGGCGCGCGTTGCCTGATTGCATGATAGGCGGGATAGGGATTGTTGAAAAATGCCGGATCGCGCGGATCAAGATCGATACAAAGTTCGGATGACAAATGATCCATTTTGATCCGCGGGCATATTTAATCGACGGGCATGACCTTGCGAATGGCCGCACGAAAATCGTCAATCGACTGAAGCTTGCCGCCGCGCTCTTTATACCAGAAGCTCCACCCATTGCAGGCCGGCAGCCCTTGCACCAAAGCACCAATTTTATGAATCGAGCCCGAAACAGGCCCCACCGTCAAAGAGCCATCAGCTTTGACAAGCGCTTTGTAGCGCTTCTGTGAATCGACAAGATGTTCGCCCGGCTTGATATGACCGGCTTCAATCACCGCAGAAAAAGGCACACGTGGCTCGCTGCGTTTTGTCGGCGCGAGTGCAAGCGCATGATCCTCAAGCGGTTCAACACCAGCAATGCGCATTTCCGCAGCATCGGCATAAGTTGACTCGCGCTCGATACCGATAAAATGGCGACCCAATCGTTTCGCGGTTGCGCCCGTGGTACCCGTGCCGAAAAACGGATCAAGAATCACATCGCAAGGATTTGATGACGACAGGATCACGCGCGCCAGAAGTTGTTCAGGCTTTTGTGTTGGATGAACCTTACTACCTTTTTGATCTTTCAACCGCTCACCACCGGTGCAAAGCGGCAAATACCAATCGGAGCGCACTTGCGTGTCTTCATTCGCGGCTTTGAGTGATTCATAATGAAATGTGTAACTTTTTGATGTGGCGTTACGCGATGCCCAGATCATCGTTTCATGGGCATTGGTAAAGCGACGACCCCGAAAATTCGGCATCGGATTGGCTTTACGCCAAATCACATCATTCAAAATCCAGAAGCCGAGATCTTGCATGATCGCGCCAACGCGGAAAATATTGTGATAGGAGCCGATGACCCAAAGTGTCGCATTCGGCTTCATCACGCGCTGTACTTCAGTAAGCCAAGCCCTAGTAAACGCATCATAATCGGCGAAGCTTGAAAACTTGTCCCAATCATCATCGACCGCATCAATCAGTGAATGATCAGGGCGATTGAGTGCGCCTTCAAGCTGCAGATTATAGGGCGGATCGGCAAAAACGAGATCAACACTGGCAGACGGCAGAGCCTTTAATTGCTCGGTGCAGTCGCCACGCAGAATACGATCGCGAAAATCTTTTGTAGCGCGAGGCTGCGGATTTGTTACACGCGGCGAACGGCGCACCGACGGAACAACCGCGCGAGCGGCAGATAATTTACGCAAAGACGCCATTTAATCCACAATCCCCGATAAAGTGACGCGGACGGTAGGATCAGCATGGTAAAGAAGGGGTTTAGCGATTGCGGTGAAGCGCACCTAATTTGATAAGCTTCCCTTATGGTTACTCGATATTTAAAAAACACGGTAAACAAAAACTTAAAAACTCTAGCTTTTTAAAGGTGCAAAACTCATTCGGTGAACAGGACAAGGGCCCAAGCGCTTAATCGTTTCAAGATGCGTGGCTGTGCCATAGCCCGCATGATTTTCAAATCCATAACCCGGCCAAAACTGCGCCGCTTGTTTCATCAAACGATCACGCGTCACTTTCGCAAGAATCGATGCGGCCGCAATCGATAAAGAGAGCGCATCACCTTTGATCACCGCTTCGCCCGCACAAGGCATGTCCGGCCAATCGCGCCCATCAACCAAAATTGCGCCCGGTTTGACGGCAAGTGCATGAACCGCTTCGACCATAACTTTGAGAGTGACTGCACGAATATTGCTACGATCAATTTCCGCAGCTGAAAGAGAAATCACCGAACAATGCGCGTGTTCTAAAATTTCATCGAAAAGTTTTTCGCGTTTCGCGGATGTGAGCTTTTTGGAATCATTCAAACCTTCGGGGATATGATCAGGATCAAGAATACAGGCGGCTACAACAACCGGCCCAGCAAGTGGCCCACGCCCCGCTTCATCAACACCCGCCACAGGACCAAGCCCGCGTACAATATAGCGCTCCTCGCGCGAATAATCGGGGACTATGTTTTGCGGTAATTTCTTCGGCATCATAAACGTTCAAAACAAATTCATCTGATCGCCTGCTTTTGGCGGCACTTTAAAGAGATCCGTACGCACGCGCTGGCGTTCCTGATTAAGGCCTAAGCGCTCGCACGCCACTTTGAAGCGCTGCGCGATCAAAGCGGCATAAACGCCTTCGCCATGCATGCGTTCGCCAAACCGTGGCCGATAATCAATGCCGCCATGTGCATCTTTCACAAGACCCATGACATGATTGAGTCGCCTGGGATAATTATCTTGCAACCATTCGCGAAAGAGATCTTTGAGCTCCGAAGGCAGACGCAGAAAAATATAATTGGCTTCTTGCGCTTTCGCGGCTTTTGCCGCTTCAAGAATTTTTTCGATTTCATGATCATTCAATGAGGGAATGATGGGCGCAACCATCACGCCGGTGGAAATACCCGCGGCGTTGAGTTGTTTCACTGCATCAAGCCGCTTCATCGGCGTTGAGGCGCGCGGCTCCATACGCCGCGCAAGCGTGCCGTCAAGGGTTGTAACCGAGAGATAGACTTTTGCGAGTCCCTTCTCGGCCATCGGTGTGAGGAGATCAATGTCGCGCGTGACAAGCGCTGATTTCGTAACAATGCCCACCGGATGATTAAAACGCGACAACACTTCGAGAATACCGCGCATAATTTTACGCTCGCGTTCTATCGGCTGATACGGATCGGTGTTGGTGCCGATGGCAATCAATTTCGGTTTGTAATTTTTTGCTGATAATTCTTTTTCAAGCAGAGCGGCGGCATTCTCTTTCGCAAAAAGGCGCGATTCAAAATCAAGCCCGGGCGAGAGGCCCATAAAGGCGTGTGTTGGTCGCGCGAAACAATAAATGCAGCCATGCTCGCAGCCGCGATAGGGATTAATTGATTGATCAAAAGGTATGTCGGGCGATTCATTGTGCGTGATGATGCTGCGCGGCGTTTCAATCGTCACATGGGTTTTGAATTCCGGCAGCTCTTCGGAAGAGCCCCAGCCATCATCTTCATCAACACGCGCAATCGGCTCGTAACGACCGGAGGGATTGGTGACAGCCGCGCGCCCACGCCGGCGATCGGATTCGACGCCGCGCTCCGCCAACCGCTCGATGACGGGGATGCGCTCGTCAATGCGCGGCATTGCCAACTCCCGAAAATCATCAAATCTAAAACTAGAACATTT
The DNA here is from genome assembly GCA_016870035.1 of Alphaproteobacteria bacterium. GTDB lineage: Bacteria > Pseudomonadota > Alphaproteobacteria > Rhizobiales > Beijerinckiaceae > CAIUPE01. Next base: position 562 of record VGCJ01000071.1, on the reverse strand, counting down.
CAAGAACAAGCAGGATTCCGCGCGTCGATCAAGCGCATTATCGGCGGCAAAAACTCATTATGCCCGCAATTTCGGCACCAAGAATGCCGATACGCGTGATAAAGCCTGATCCATGATTTCCGTTGTGATCCCCACGCCTGATGATGACCCGGCGCTCATTGAAACGCTTTCGGCGCTTGTTGCGGGCATTGCCGAGGGTGTATTGCGCGATGCCGTCATTGTGGGACCGCCCTCACCCCGTGTGGATGATATGGCAGAAGCGGCAGGCACGGCACGTGTCGTGGTCGAAGGGACATGGGCCGACATGGTCAAAGCGGGGGCGTCGGCCGCGCGCTCGGATTATTGTTTTGTGATTGGCGCAGGCCTTGTCCCCGTGGGCCCTTGGCCGACCGCTTTGTCCGACGGGATCGGCCAACTTTATGAAGCAAGTGAAGCAGGCTTGTTGCCGCTTTCACCGCGTCCGGGCCTCGGCGAAACCGTAAAAGCCGCGTTTTTAACGCAAAAAGCCCTCCTAACGGGCTGTCCAGATTCCCGTCATGCGGTCTTGGCGAAGCGGTCTACC
>VGCJ01000070.1 GCA_016870035.1 Alphaproteobacteria bacterium | reverse complement strand
TCAATGACAGGTAAAGTTCACCTCGAAGCGGGTACGCGCGATGATTATCTTAGATGGTCATTGCAAATGCTCGCTGCGGGCGCAGATGCGGTTTATTGCTCGGCGGGCTTGGGAACGGTGGAGCATCTCGCGCGCGAATTTATTCCGGTTGTTGGCCATGTCGGTTTGGTCCCTTCGTGTGTCACATGGACGGGTGGCTTTAAGGCGATTGGAAAAACTGCTCATTCTGCCATCGCATTGTTTGAAGAATGCAAAGCCTATGAAGAGGCTGGCGCTTTCGCGGTTGAGATCGAGGTTGTGCCTGTTGGAGTTGCGGCAGAAATTTCAAAACTCGTCAATCTGCTTTTGTGATCGATCGGTGCGGGACCAGGATGCGATGCGCAATATCTTTTCGCCGAAGATATACTCCGTACCAATCGTGGCCACATGCCCCGTCACTCAAAAGTCTATTGGAATTTTGCTGCAGAATTTGACCGGCTTCAACGCGAGCGCGTGGTGGCCTTCTCAGAATATATCGCTGATGTCCGCTCAGGCGCCTATCCGGAAGATAAACATATCGTTCATATGCCGGAAGCCGAATGGGATGCTTTTATGAGAGTGATCGACAAGGCACGATGAGGCTTTTGTGATTGAGAGCTAAACGGCAAGAATGCGCTATACTCAGCGCTGATCCACACTTTGATTATTTATCGATCGTTCTGATCCATTTCACAATGGATTGACTCAACGGCGCAATAGCTTGCGGATCGCGGATGTTACCTGCCAACACATGCTGGCCAACACTCTGACTATAATCGACCGTTTCGATTGCTTTTTTCGTGGAGCCTAAGCGGGCATAGGCTTCTTTAATCGAGAACGGTTCTACGGTTTGATCTTGGACGCTGTAGAGCACCAATAACGGCGTTTGAAAGCGCGCGAGATCACTGTTCTTTACTTTATTTACAAGCGCCATCATGGGAAACAGTGCTCGCGTCGGATAGGACTGCGTCCAAGCAATGGCTTCGCGCGGATCAGCGGATTGATATTCAATTTTATCTCCCGCAATTATTTTTGCGATGGATTGTCCCCAGGGCCAATTGATGAGTTCGGAAAATCGGTTCTTCAGTCCGAAATTTGGTGACACAAACACCATTGCGTCGACCAGTGAAGCGTCTGCCGTTGTTCCGAACCAGGTTGATAAGGTTGATCCGGTTGAGCAACTGATGACGATCACTTTTTCTCCCAAGACCTTACCAATTTTGATGGCTTCGACTGTGTCAGCCAACCAGTCTTGCGCAGTGGCGTTTCCGAGCGCTTCTCCGTCGAGCCCGTGACCAGTCAATCTCGTATAGAAAAGATTGGCGCCCAAAGCCTGTGCAACGACTTCGGGAAGCGGTGCCGTTTCAAGGCGTGTCGCTGAAAAGCCGTGAATATAGACGACTGACCATTTTGTTTTCTGTGGCGTAGTATTCGCCCAGAGAATTGTCTTTTCTACGCCAGCGCGTAGATTTTGGAATTGAGATTCACTGGTTTTGAGCCAAGACTCTAGATCGGTAACCAATTCAGGCGGTTGCGTTCGTATCGTAGGTGTCTCGCTACCAAAAGGATTTTCGGGTCCGAACGCGTAAAGAGCGATCACGCAAAAGAGAACGAAAGCGAAAATCTTTCGTCCAATATTTTTTGAGCCATGATGCGGGGATGACTTCTGCGTGGACATGGGCCGAGTGCCTTCACCAGATTAATTTTACTTATTTGCGAGTTGGATGATATCCTTACTGTCCAAAACTCTTTTCTCAAGAGATCCATCGGTGACGGCGAGCATCGCGCGTCCCACCTCCGGCGTTGTCGGGCACCATGCCGGATTGATCGCTATTAGGAGATGAACAAATGGACCGAGAATCTGATAAAGCAAATCATAGCCTTTTGTTTTTGATCTTATGCCATCAAGCGGCAGAATGGCCCCCGGCCTAAACATATACGCGGCTTTGAAGGGTATATTTAGAAGCTTGTTTTCCGTTTGTCCTTTAACACGTGCCCACATGACGCGACCCGCCTCTGTGCTGTCGGCGCCTTGGCCTGTTACATAGACAAAGGCTAGAGAGGGACTAGATTTTAAAACAGGTTCAGCAGTTTTTATTGTCAAATCATAAGTCAAATGGGTGTAGGTATTTTCATCAAGAAAGGCAGCCGACACGCCAACGCAAAAGAGACACGCATCATGCGATCTTAATTGATCTTCAATTAATGAAAGATCAAATAGATCAGGAACAAGGAATTCTTTCACCTTTGGTTCTTGAACCAATGAAGGCGAGCGCCTGACGACCGTAATTGATTCGATCTTTGGTGATTTTAGTGCTTCTTCCATCACCGCTTGGCCAATCATGCCGGTTGCGCCGAAAATGATAATTTTCATCTTATTTCCATACTAAACGGCATGATTTGAAATTTTTGCGTGAAATTGAGTATCACAGCTGTGTCAAAGTTCTTTTGACCGCATTGCGCCATCCGGCAATTTGCGTCACGCGCAGCGTCGCATCCATATGAGGCACAAAGCGTTTTTCAAGTCGCCATGACTTCATAAACTTTTTCGGTTCAGGATAAAGCCCGCTTGCAAGACCTGCGAGATAGGCGGCACCGACGGCTGTTGTTTCGGTGATTGCGGGGCGATCAACCTCTGCGTCGATCAAATCAGCAAGACGTTGCATCGTCCAATCGGATGTTGTCATACCGCCATCGACACGGAGAACCGCGCGTGAGGGTGAGTGCCAATCCGCACGCATGGCATCGAGTAGATCAAGCGTCTGATAGCAGACTGCGTCAAGGGCAGCTTTTGCAAATTCACGCGGACCCGTACTACGTGTTAAACCGAACATCGCACCGCGTGCGTCAGCATCCCAATGTGGTGCGCCGAGACCAACAAAAGCGGGCACAAGATAAACCGACTGCGTGGGATCGGCTTCATCAGCGAGGCCGCCAGACTCCGATGCATTCGTGATGAGTTTCAATCCATCACGCAACCATTGAACCGCAGCTCCCGCAACAAAAATCGAGCCTTCAAGTGCGTAACTGCGTTTCCCATAAAGTTGATAAGCGATAGTCGTCAACAGTCTGTTCGACGACGCAATGGCTTGATCCCCTGTATTCAATAGCGCAAAGCACCCTGTGCCATAGGTCGATTTCACCATGCCGGGTTCAAAACAGGCTTGTCCAATACTCGCTGCTTGTTGATCGCCCGCTACGCCACGAATGGGAATTGAAGCGTCAAAAATCTCCGGAGATGTTGTACCAAAATCAGCAGAAGAGTCTTTGATTTCTGGCATCAGCGCTTTGGGGATATCAAACAAAGCCAAGAGCTCATCATCCCATTGTCCCGTATGGATGTTGCATAACATTGTACGCGACGCATTGGTGGCATCTGTTACATGCGCGTTTCCGCCCGTCATCCGCCAGATGAGAAAACTGTCGATCGTACCGAATGCAAGTTCGCCGCGCTCTGCACGAGCGCGCGCGCCAGGGACCTTATCAAGAATATAGCTGATCTTTGTCGCTGAAAAATAGGGATCAAGCAGGAGGCCCGTTCGCTCAATCACAAAAGTCTCATGGCCTTTGGCCTTAAGTCTCTGGCATTCGTTAGCGGTGCGGCGATCCTGCCACACAATCGCATTGTGAATCGCGCGCCCGGTGGCACGTTCCCAAATCACAGTTGTTTCGCGTTGATTGGTGATCCCGATAGAAGCAATCTCTTTTGCGCTGAGCTTCGCCCGTTGAAGCGCTTGCCGCGCCACGGTTACAACGCTGGACCAAATCTCCTCGACATCATGTTCAACCCAGCCGGCTTTTGGAAAATATTGGGGAAATTCTTTTTGCGCGCTCGTGATCGGCAATAGTTCTGACGAAAAAATAAGGGCCCGCGAAGAGGTTGTGCCTTGATCTATCGCTAGGATATGGCTCACTGAAATTCGCTCCGCATCGCAAATTATTTTTAACACTTTCGAGGGATTACAAAGTGATATTTTTCTGGCATGATTCTTAGCATGAGCACAGAAGGGCGAAAAGTGGCTTCTCATCAGGTCGATATGGCCGTCATAGGCGGTGGCATTAATGGCGCGGGCATTGCGCGGGATGCCGCTGGTCGCGGGCTAACCGTCTATTTATGTGAGCAAAATGATCTTGCGAGCGGCACATCAAGTTGGTCGACAAAACTCATTCATGGCGGACTACGCTATCTCGAACATTATGAGTTTCGTCTTGTTCGTGAAGCTTTGATCGAGCGCGAGCGGTTGTGGCGTCTTGCGCCGCATATCATCTGGCCTTTGCGATTTGTCTTGCCCGCCCATCGCGGCTTGCGACCCGCCTGGCTTTTGCGGCTCGGTCTTTTTCTTTACGATCATCTTGGAGGGCGTAAACTTTTGCCGGCAACGCGTACGCTCAATCTTTTCAAAGATGAAGTAGGCGCTCCTTTGAAGCCGAATGCGGTCACTGGCTTTGAATATTCTGATTGTTGGGTTGATGATGCGCGTTTGGTGGTTTTAAACGCAATGGATGCGCGCGCCCATGGAGCCGTTATCGAGACGCGACAAAAGCTGATTGGTGCAGAACGTATTGGATCTTTTTGGCGTCTTCATATCGAAAATCAGCATACGAAATCGGTTAAACTTATTGAAGCGCGTGTGCTTGTGAATGCGGCGGGTCCTTGGGTTACCGATATTCTTCAGCACAAAGTAAAATCTGATATGCAATCCCGTGTGCGCTTAGTGCAGGGTTCGCATATTGTTTTGCGTCGTTTATATGAACATGACCGCGCCTATATTTTCCAAAATGCTGATAATCGCATTATTTTTGCCATTCCCTATCAAAAGCACTTTACATTGATTGGTACGACGGATCGCGATTATCAGGGAGATCCGAAAGATGTTCATGCGACCGAAGATGAAATTTCATATCTTGTTGCGGCCGCAAGCGAATATTTCAAAGCGCCCTTAAAGCGCGAAGATGTTGTGTGGTCTTATTCCGGTGTTAGGCCGCTTTATGATGATGGAGCTTCCAAAGCACAGGAAGCCACGCGCGATTATGTTTTGAAACTGGATGCATCCGAGGGGAAAGCGCCCTTACTCTCCGTCTTTGGGGGTAAAATCACAACCTATCGCCGCTTGGCTGAAGCAGTGCTCGAGAAGGTGAAATCTCATCTTCCGTCATCCGCTTCGAAAGCAGGATGGACGGCGCATAATTTTTTACCGGGCGGCGATTTTCCTCAAACGGGTTTTGATGCCCTCGTTGATCAGATGTTCGCTGATTATCGCGGTTTTGATTATGGCTATATCGAACGTCTATGTCGCCTTTATGGCACAAAGGCGCGGAACATTATCGGATCTGCTCAAACATTGTCTGATCTTGGCGTGCATTATGGCGGCACATTAACCGAGCGCGAGATTGATTATCTTATGCGCGAAGAATGGGCTCAAACAGCAGGAGATGTTTTGTGGCGTCGTACAAAGCTCGGCCTCGTTTTGACCGCGACTGAGCAAGCTACCCTTTTATCCGTGATGGAGGGGCGCTTTTCTCAACGCTGATCTCTCTGGTGAATAGAATAAAGACTATATATTTTATTTTCGCTTCAAGCGGAGTTTGTTGATGTCATTGTTTTCTGAAAGAGTTTGGCAAAGCACCACACCGCTGCGTCATAAAATTCATTCGATGCCGTTCAATGCTGAGTTGGCATCGGGAACATTAAGCCGTGATCGTTTCCAATATTATATCATTCAAGACTCGCTCTATCTCGCTGAGTATTCGCGCGTCTTGGCGCTGGCCGCTGCGCGAAGCCCCGATATGGAACAATTACAAGCCTTTGCGAAATCGGCATTGGGCGCTGTAGCGGTCGAGCAGAGTTTGCATGAGCGGTATCTTGCTGAATTTGGCGTGACGCCAGATGAGCTTGCGTCATCGGTGCCCTCGCCAGAATGTTCGGGCTATACGAGTTTTCTTCTTGCCGCCGCCTATCATGAGTCATGGGAGGTTTTGATTGCTGCGCTCCTTCCATGTTTTTGGCTTTATTGGGATGTCGGGACGTCAATTTCGAAAATAGCAAAAAAAGATAATCCCTATCGCGCATGGATTGATACTTACGCCGATGATCATTTTGCAGCATCCGTTCAGCGCGTGATCAAAGTCACAGATGATGCTGCTGCACGGGCGTCAATCTATACGCGGCGAAAAATGGCAACCGCCTTTGTTCGCTGTTGCCAATATGAATGGCTTTTCTGGGATAGTGCTTATAGCAAGAATTCTTGGCCGCTCTCGGAATCATCTCTTCTGCCTGAAATGTAAGAGCCGCGTGTGATGGCCCTCGGTTTCATTTTGAGGGTAGGCCAGTTCGTTCAAATGATTGCTCCAGAGCCGCGCGGGGCCTCGTTTCCTCGAGCCACTTTTTGCGGCGAAATTCCGACGAGGCTTCAATAGTCGTGGGCATTCGGCCGAAGTCTTTTCGCAGTTGCACAATGGCGAAAACTCTTCGGATTCCCGCCACGCGCCATGGAGATATGGGTTTAAAACGTAACAGCCCTTTACGGGACTGAGCAAGCTAAGTCTCGGAGATTACTCCATTTCTTGCTCACGCCTTTTTTGGAACCATAAAATGATGTCTGTTTTTTGGGCGTCACATGGCTCGCGACGCCCCATGCTCGGGGGTGCGTTATGGCTCATTGTCTGCCCTTACCATACCAGATCGGGTATGCTGTTATCGGCAGGAATTGCGCTCTGAGATTACCTCCGCAAGCGCTTATTTCCGCGTGGAGCTAGCAGCGTGAAAATCCGGCGGCCCACGCTTCTGATCAAAGGGCTTTTATGGTAGATCATCGAGCGGAATCCGACGTTCCGGCGGCAGCTTAATTGTGGAGTGACGATTATGACCCTGAATCTCAACGCTAACGATCTCGGCCATGTGATTGAAGCCGATCGCGCGAATGTGTGGCATCATTTGAGCCAACACAAGGTCTATGAAACGATCAATCCGCGCATTTATATCGAGGGCAAGGGCATGAAGCTCTGGGATGCTCTTGGTAATGAATATCTCGATGCAGTCTCTGGCGGCGTCTGGACGGTCAATGTTGGTTATGGTCGCGAAAGCATTGCGAATGCGGTGCGAGATCAGCTTGTGAAACTCAATTATTTTGCGGGCGCTGCCGGTACAATTCCGGGCGCGCTCTTCGCTGAAAAACTCATCAGCAAAATGCCGGGCATGACGCGCGTTTATTATTCGAATTCCGGCTCGGAAGCGAATGAGAAAGTTTACAAGATGGTGCGCCAGATCGCGCATCGTCATCATGGCGGCAAGAAGTGGAAGATCTTGTTCCGTGAGCGCGATTATCACGGCACAACCATTGCTACGCTTGCAACATCCGGTCAACCGCAACGCGCCGCGCAATATGGACCTTTCCCTGACGGCTTCATTCAAGTGCCTCATTGCCTTGAATATCGCAAACAATGGGATGTCGAAAATTATGGCGAACGCGCAGCGAATGCGATTGAAGAAGTGATCTTGCGTGAAGGTCCAGATACGGTCGGCTGCCTTGTGCTTGAGCCCGTGACCGCTGGCGGCGGCGTGATTGTTCCGCCAAAAGGTTATTGGGAACGCGTACAGCAGATCTGCGAAAAATATCAGATCCTCCTTCATATTGATGAAGTCGTTTGTGGTGTTGGTCGCACCGGCAAATGGTTTGGCTATCAGCAATATGGCGTGAAGCCCGATTTTGTGACGATGGCGAAAGGCGTTGCTTCAGGCTATGCGGCGATCAGCTGTACGGTGACGACCGAGCGCGTATTTGAAATGTTCAAAGATGATGCCACCGATCCGATGAGCTATTTCCGCGACATTTCAACCTTTGGCGGCTGCACCGCTGGTCCCGTCGCGGCTTTGGAAAATATGCGCATCATTGAAGAAGAAAATCTTCTCGATAACACCGTGCGCATGGGCGCGCATTGCCTCAAAAATCTCGAAGCGTTGAAAGAAAAGCACAGCGTGGTAGGCGATGTACGCGGCCTGGGCCTTTTCCTCGGTGCCGAGCTTGTGGCGGATCGCAAGACCAAAGAACCGGTTGAAGAAAAGCGTGTGCAAGCAGTTATTGCCGATTGCTTGAAGCAAGGCGTGATCATCGGCGCGACCAATCGCTCGCTTGATGGCTTGAACAATACACTTTGCCTCTCGCCCGCTTTGATCGCGACGGCGAATGATATTGATCGGATCACAGACGTGATTGATCGCGCGCTGACCAATGTGTTTGGCTAAGTTTTGTTAAAGTCCATTTGATTAAGGCGGTGAGGGACCATCCTTCACCGCCTTTTTTGTTACGCAGCGATGAATGGGTTCAAAATTAGGTTGAGTTAGAATTTTTTGGCAAATCTGCCACTCCCTCTTTCCTCAACGAGGTGAATAGCCTAAGGGCTCTCTATCCCCTCGACCAAGAGCCCGCCCGCCAGATGATCGGCATTGACAATCTCAGTAAGCAGAATGGACACCAGATCGTGTTCATTGAAGCCTCCGCAGCTCTGCAGCGCAGCGAAAAGGTCGGCCTTGTGGGCGCGAATGGGACGGGCAAAACCACGCTTTTTCGGTTGATCACCGGCGAGGAGCAACCTGATGAAGGGCAAATCAGTCTCGATCGCGGTGTGACGATTGGCTATTTCAGCCAAGATGTCGGCGAGATGAAAGGCCGCTCCGCGATTGCCGAAGTGATGGTCGGCGTTGGTCCTGTCAGTGAAGTCGCGATTGAATTAAAAGCGCTTGAAAGCGCGATGGCCGATCCCGCGCGCTATGATGAGCTTGAGTCGCTTGTTGAACGCTATGGCGAAGTGCAGGCTAAATTCGAAGAGCTTGATGGCTATGCGCTTGAAAGCCGCGCACGCGTAGTGCTTGCCGGTTTGAGTTTCACGGATGAAATGATGGAAGGCGATGTCGGGGTTCTCTCCGGCGGGTGGAAAATGCGCGAGGCGCTTGCGCGGATCCTCCTCATAAAGCCCGACGCGATGTCGCTTGACGAACCAAGCAACCATCTTGATCTTTAAAGTCTCATTTGGCTTGAGCATTTTTTGAAAGCCTATGATGGACTTTTGATTATGACGTCCCATGATCGTGAATTCATAAACCGCGTCGTTTCAAAAATTCTCAAAATTGATGGCGGCGAACTCAATACCTATTCGGGTAATTATAAGTTCTATGAAGAGCAGCGCGAGTTGAACGAACGCCAACAGCAAGCGCGCTTTGAGCGGCAGCAGGCGACGCTTGCAAAGGAAATCAAATTCATCGAGCGTTTCGAAGCGCGCGCATCACACGTGGTGCAAGTGCAGAGCCGTGTGAAGAAACTTGAAAAGATTGATAAGATTGAACCGATAAAAAGGCGGCAATCAATTCTATTCGATTTTCCTCCCGCGCCCCGTTCAGGCGATGATGTTGCAGCATTGAAAAATATTCATAAAGCCTATGGTTCTCGTCGCATCTATTAGGGTTTGGATTTTAGCATTCGTCGCAAAGAGCGCTGGTGTGTGATGGGCGTTAATGGTGAGAGTAAATCGATTTTGTTGAAATTGATTACAGGGAATACTGAGCCCGATCAGGGCAGCGTTTCGATTGGCGGCAGCGTGAAGCTTGGTTATTTCGCGCAGCATGCGATGGATATTCTCGAAGGTGAGCACACGGTATTCGAATCGCTTGAATCTACTTTTCCGCAAGCGGGGCAGGGGTCGTTACGCGCACTTACCGGATGTTTCGGTTTCTCAGGCGATGATATCGAGAAAAAATGTCGCGTGCTTTCAGAGGGTGAGAAAGCACGTTTGGCGATGGCGCGGATGCTCTATGATCCACCGAATTTCTTGGTGCTTGACGAGCCGACCAACCATCTCGATGTGATGACCAAAGACATGTTGATCAAAGCGCTTGCCGATTTCGAAGGCACGATGCTCTTTGTTTCGCATGATCGGCATTTTTTGTCGGCGCTTTCAAACCGTGTTCTTGAAATTACCCCTGAGGGCGTTCACGTTTATGGCGGCGGCTATTCTGAATATGTCGCGAGCACGGGACAGGAAGCGCCGGGACTGCATAGTTAAATTTCTGAAGGGCATTGTCTTAGCGCTTAACCCTGTTAGGGTTTTGTTATGAGGCCCGATCATGACCGCTAGTGATTCTGAATTTCAACAGCCTGTTTTTGAAGCACAGGCTGATTTAAGCAAACAAATGCGCGTTTTCATGCTGGGCGCGACGGGCACCATTGGCCGTGCAACGTTGCAGACGTTAATTGATCACGGTCACAACGTGACGTGTTTTCTTCGCCGTAAGACCGAGGCGACGTCAAACTCTGATTTGATCTTCGAGCATCCGCTTGTTACACTTCGCTATGGTGATGTCACAGATGCAAAATCACTGTCCGATGATGGCTTTGGTCATGAAAATTTCGATATAATTATTTCTTGTCTTGCGTCTCGTACCGGCGTACCGCGCGATGCGTGGGCGATTGATTATCAGGCGCATTGTAATATTTTACAGGCCGCAAACAATTCCGGCGTAAAGCAATTTATTCTGCTCTCGGCGCTCTGTGTACAAAAGCCGCGTCTCGAGTTTCAGCATGCGAAACTAAAGTTCGAGCAAGAATTGATCGCATCAGGTTTGATTTATTCGATCATTAGGCCAACGGCTTTTTTCAAATCGCTCTCGGGTCAAGTCGAACGAGTGAAAACAGGAAAATCATTCCTCATTTTCAACGGTGGGCGTTTAACGGCATGTAAACCGATCAGCGATCGTGATCTCGCAGCCTTTATCGTTAAGTGTCTCAGTGATCGTAATCACTGGAATAAGATATTGCCTATCGGTGGACCAGGGCCAGCGATTGCGCCGCTTGATCAGGGAAACTATCTTTTTTTAAACTTACAACAAAAGCTGAAGTTCAAATCGGTACCGCTTTGGTTTTTTAAAGCGATCATCGCGATTCTTGCATTTGGCGGACGCTTTCATTCGCGCCTTGCTGATCAGGCCGAATTGGCACGCATCGGCTATTATTATGCCACGGAATCGATGTTGGTTCTTAATCCTGAAACCGGTCGTTATGATGAGACGCTCACGCCTTCAACAGGGCAAGACACGCTTTTTGGACATTATGATCAATTGATCCGCGGCGAAATACATCATGAACGCGGTGAACATTCTGTTTTTTGATAATGTCTATTCAACGCTGATCAGTGACGCGGGTCGGCCTTCAAGCCGATAGATTTTTGCCTGAAGCGCTTCGGCTTTGCGACGAAGATCTTTGACCTCGCCACTGGTTGCAGATCGGGCCGTATCCCCCGCTAACCGCCGCTTGCCTGCTTCAAGGAATTCCTTCGACCAGCTGTAATACAGGCTCTCGGCTATTCCTTCACGTC
>VGCJ01000069.1 GCA_016870035.1 Alphaproteobacteria bacterium | reverse complement strand
TGCAAAACATTCGCAGGCGTTTTTACGATCTCCGGATTTTTGCCAAGCGCGCGCAAAGCGTTAGCCAAAGCGTGAGCGCCTGTTTCGTTTGTGCGATCTGATAGGCCGATCATCACGCGATCTTTGAGAACGAGAATATCGCCACCATCAGCAAAGCCCGGGCCGGATAAATCGATGACGCGTGAGAAACGCCGCCGTAAAACAGGAGCAATTTCTTGCGCTTCGCCTAAGCGGCTTTGCGCGCCGGGCCGCATGACAATCGCACCTTCGGTGAATACGAGCGCAGGATCTTCGACAAACATCGAATCCGGATAGCCATCAAGCGCCGGCAATATTTCAACTGCAACACCTGCTGCTTCAAGCGCCTCGACATAGGCTTTATGTTCGGCAAGAACCGTTTGATAAGATGGCGCACCCATATCGACGGCTCTCAGCCCGTTGACGATCGCGTGACAGGGCGTGCGGACCAGTCCATTGTTAAAGGCGAAAACAGCGGGGGCTGACATAATAGAGCTCTCGAAACCGTGAATTGAGGTTGCAGATGCGTACCGAAGACCAAATGCTCGCGATGAAAGATGAGATGATCGCCATCAGACGCCATCTCCACGAACATCCCGAACTTGGACTTGAGGAATACAAAACCAGCGCCTTCGTGGCCAACCGTCTCGCCGAATGGGGATGGTCGGTAACAACCGGGGTCGGCCAGACCGGCGTTGTGGGTACATTGTCAAAAGGCACGGGGCGGCGCGCGATCGGCATTCGCGCCGATTTTGATGCGCTGCCGATCGATGAAGAAACAAACCTCCCCTATTCGTCAAAATCCCCTGGTCTGATGCATGCCTGCGGTCACGATGGACATACGGCGATCTTGCTTGCCACCGCAAAACATCTGGCCGAGACAGGCGATTTTGACGGCACCGTCCATCTCTTTTTCCAACCCGCCGAAGAGAATTATGGCGGCGCTAAATTGATGGTCGATGATGGTCTTTTCGAACGCTTTCCCTGCGACGCTGTTTTCGGCATGCATAACATGCCCGATCTCGAGGAAGGCGTTTTTGGTTTTAAAGAAGGCACGCTTTTCGCTAATGCCGATGGCTTCAACGTAACGCTGACTGGCGTGGGCGGTCACGCCTCGACACCTGCAGTGACGCGCGATCCGATCGTGGCCGGCGCCAGCATTGTGCTCGCTCTGCAAACACTCGTCTCACGTAATCTCGATCCAATGGAAGCAGGTGTTGTAACAGTAGGTGTGTTTCAAGCCGGACGAGCATCAAATGCGATCCCGCAAACCGCCACGCTTACGGTTGATGCGCGCGCGTTCACTAGAGAGGTCGCTGCCCTTTTGAAAAAGCGTATTCCTGAAGTCATCCGCCTGCAGGCCGAGAGTTTCGACATTGAAGCGACGATTTCTGAAATGACTGGTTATCCGGTCTTGGTAAATGATGCGGCGATGACAAAATTTGCGAAGAAAATCGCATTAGACACAGTCGGCGCCGAACGCGTCATTGATCTCAAACGCTCATATACTGGGTCAGAAGATTTTTCTTACATGCTGGAGAAGAAGCCCGGCAGCTATCTTGTGCTGGGCGCAAAAAATGCGCGGACGCAGCCGTTACATCACCCCGGCTACGACTTTAATGACTCAATACTTCTCACCGGCGCTGCCTACTGGGTAGACCTCGCGAGCGCCTTTCTCAAGGCAGGCTAAAACCGACAGGCGGCGCGCCGTTTTATTTACTTCTTTCCACCACCGAGGATGTCTGAGTCGATCATCGATTGCGCAAGCTTGTTGAAATCAACTTTGTATTCGCCATTGGCGATCTGCTGCTTGAGCGCGATGACCTTCGCATAATCGAACGGGGGTTCAGAAAGACCATTGCCCTTGGTGATCGTCACTTCCACTTGCGGCGTGTCGGCTTTCACCGAAACCGAAGCGTCCGCAATCTTCACAGCCGCCGTATCAGACGCCTTCGCGTCCGCTTTCGGCGCCTTTCGGACCGACGGATCAGCAAGAACAGCTTTGCTTCCAATTGGGTCAATCATCTCACACCTCCAACGCGTACGTCGAAGAATTGGGTTACACGTCTACAAACCATAAAACGGTTGGCGGCTTGAGGATTTTAGCCCAGAATTCAAAAAAATTTGTTTTTTCTGAATTATTTTACCAAGCTATTGAAATAAATCAGTAAATTGCTTTTTGTGACAAGGCTCCGGTGTCCCGAGCGAGGCCGATTTCACGACGGATGGCACTAGTCAGGCGCTTCCGAAGACGTGCCCAACGCAATAATTCAGCCGCACGACGTTCTGCCTGATGCAATTTAAGATCCGCAACACGATCAAAAGTCGGTTCTTTCATGACGGCATTACCCCCCATTTGTTGAGCCGATACCCCCATTGGCACGGATCACAACCTTAGGGAGCAAACTATGTGCCACTCTACCATCCGTAAGTTGACGGATGATCCTAAATCCGGCGGAATTTGATTGTCTTAGAAGCGGTCAGCCCATGAACCGCCAGACCAAGAATAAAGACAGTCAGGATAAAACGATCATGGCCTTGCTCGATCCACTCTTAAAAAAGACAATCCGGCACGGATCTTTGACCGTGATTGACCCAAAAGGCCGGTCAACTACTTATGGCGACGGAAGCGGGTTCCCGCTTGTGGTTCGTATTTATGCCACTCAGATCGCTCTCAAAATCTTGTTTGACCCCCAAATGCCCGTTGGCAAAGCCTATATGGAGGGAACGCTCACCGTCGAAACTGGTACAATTTACGATGTGGTTGATCTCGTCTTTCGAAATATTGGCCTTTCTCCCCTGAAATACCCATTGAGTGGTGTGATAGAGAGATTGAAAACGGCTTTCCGCCGTCTGGCTCAATTCAACCCCGCGGGACGTTCACGCAAGAATGTCGCCCATCATTCTGATTTATCCGACACGCTCTATGACCTCTTCCTCGACGGAGACCGTCAATATTCCTGCGCCTATGTCATGGATCTGTCAGATACGATCGAAACCGCCCAGGCCCAGAAGAAGCTCCACCTCGCTGCGAAACTGCTCTTAAATCCGGGACAATCGATCCTGGATATTGGATCGGGTTGGGGAGGCCTCGGGCTCTACCTCGCTGAGACCGGCTCGGGTTCAGTAACCGGCCTCACCCTTTCGACCGAACAATTCAGAGTGTCACAGTGACGGGTCGCGGCCGCGGGGCTCTCTGATCGCGTCCGATTCAAATTGCAAGATTACCGCGATGAACACGGTCAATATGATCGCATCATCTCGGTCGGCATGTTCGAACATGTGGGCGTCGCGCATTTCGATGATTATTTCCAGATGGTCGCACGGTGTTTGAAAGAGGACGGCGTGGCGCTCATTCATGCCATCGGACGCCCCGATGGTCCGAGCCACACAAATCCTTGGATCACAAAATATATTTTCCCCGGCGGCTATTGCCCTTCACTTTCCGAAGTGATCCCGTCAATCGAACGCGCCGGGTTGCTCATCACCGATATTGAAATCCTACGCCTTCACTATGCCGAAACGCTTCGTCTCTGGCGCGAACGCTTTGAAAAAAATCGTGCAAAAATCCGCACGCTCTATGATGAGCGATTTTGCCGGATGTAGGAATTCTATTTGATTACGAGTGAATTATCATTCCGCCATCAAGGGCAGATGGTGTTTCAAATTCAACTAGCAAAAAGAGGCGATGCGGTGCCCATCACGCGCGACTATATCACCGCTTTCGAAAACGCGAATCCGCTTGCCCCGATCATCGCGCCGCTTAAAAACTATTCGCGCGCCGCGTGAGGCTCAGACGACACCGGCAAGCGTTTATCAATCACAATCGCTGCAAAGCCCAGCCCCGCGAGCAAAAGGCTTGCGGTGAGATAAAACCAAATCAATATCGCAACGATGGCTGCGCCCGCACCATAAAATTTTTGTTGAAGCGCGAAATAAGTATCTAGCTGCAAAAAGAGAAGCGATGCTAAGATCCATCCACCGACGGTTAACATCGCTCCGCCCCAAATCGCTTGAGTGCTGAGCGCGCCATGCGAAACGAGCCGGATCAAACCGGCAACACTTCCAACGAGAAGAGCAAAGGAAATTAGAGCACTGATAATTTCAATCAATAAACCATAATCACGTAAGATGTGCGGCTGATGTGAAAAGATCGTTCCATTCAGAGCCAAAAATAATAAAATCGCCACACTTACAAAAGCGACCGCCGCAATACCGCCAATAAGGCGCTCCCGAAACAAGCGACGATCCCGTTCAAAGAGTTTCAACGATGCTTTATAGTATTCCGAAAAAAGGCGGCTTAATCCCAACACCACGAGTGCAATCAGAAAAATGGTCGCAATGGATTTATCAAAACCCGTCAAGCCTTTTGCACTCCGCAAAAAACCTTTGACCAAAGTGACAATAGACCCCGGCATATCAATTTCTGCATAAACAGGCTGATAGCGCGCAACATTAGGAATGCCAAAAATATCCTTCAATGCTTTGATGAGCAAAATGCCCGGGAAAAACACGATCATTAATTGATAGGAAATCGCCGCCGCAAAAGTTGAAAATTCAGCCATGTGAAAGCGAAACCAGACCCGTAATTGACTTGAATCCGGAATCAATAAGCGAAGCCCCTTCATTCGGCGCTCTCATCTTCGATTAAGGGACCAAGATGGGAGCATCTCTGTTTTTGAGACAAAAGCGTTTGACGATGACGCTCACGAAGAGAAGCGCGTTTGTCTTTCGTCAAAAGTGGCGCGCAATGCGGACAAGACACCCCTTCTTCATAATCAGGTGAAGAAAAGTCAGCCTCATCAAGCGGTGCGAGACATCCATAGCAAAGCCGCATCGGCAAGGGTTTCAATCCATGACCGAGAGCGACGCGTCGATCAAAAACAAAACAGCCGCCGCGCCAAAGACTTTCCTCTTCCGGAATAGTTTCCAGATAATTCAAAATACCGCCTTCAAGATGATAAATATTCTTGAACCCTTCAGCGACAAGATAGCTTGTCGCTTTCTCACAACGAATACCGCCCGTACAAAACATCGCAATCGGGTGATCCTTATGCGCGGCGAGATTTTTTTCGACATAGTCGGGAAAATCACGAAAGGTCGGTGTGGCCGGATCAAGCGCGTGTTCAAATGTGCCAAGCCGGAATTCATAATCATTACGCGTATCAACGACGATCGTATTCGGATCACTGATCAACGCATTCCATTCTGACGGCGGCACGTAAGTTCCGACATGCTTGAACGGATCCGCTTCCGCGCGCCCCAATGTGACGATTTCTTTTTTGAGACGCACTTTCAAACGCAAGAACGGCATCACCTCATCTTCAGAAAGACGCGGGCGAAGATCATGAAACCCAGTCGCTTCGCGGATCGTTTCAAGCAGATCAGCCATGCGTTGGGCGTTTGTCGCAATTGTTCCGTTAATGCCTTCTGATGCGACAAGAAGAATACCTTTTGCCGAAAAAGCACGGCAAATCTCATACAACCGCGCCCGAAGTCCCTCGGGATCGGCAATCGGTGCAAAGCGATAAAAGGCGGCGACGGAAACAGACGACATAATGCCGTTCTTTACCCTGCGGGTACGTCCTGACAAGTATATTCGTCAGAAAAATGGTTAGAATCGGAGGAAGCGCCCGCAATGACCGCGTCTGCCATGACAGGAATAAACCCCACGCATCGACGCCTCGGCATGGCGCTCGTACTTGGATCGGCGTTGACGTGGAGTTTTGGCGGCGCCTTGGCGCGCTTTATCACGATCAGTGATCCATGGACCATGGTGATGTGGCGCTCGGGTTTTGCGGCGCTGTTTCTCATCGGCTTTATGTTGTTGCGTGATGGGCCAAGCGGCACAGTTCGCCACGTCATTCGCATGGGACTTTCGGGTATTAGTGTCGCGCTCTGCTTCGCAGCAGCATCAACGAGTTTCGTTGTCGGCCTGCAATATACGAGTGTTGCGAATATTCTGCTTGTTCAAGCGGGTGGCCCTTTGATTGCGGCCTTGCTCGCTTATGTTTTATTTCGCGAGCGCGTATCACTTGGAACTTGGATTGCGATTGCAAGCGTGATCTTTGGCATTGCGGTAATGGAATCTGAATCTCTTGATGGAAATATGTCACCGATTGGCGGTGCGTTGGCGATTGTGATCTCGCTCGCTTTCGCACTTGCCACTGTGATCACGCGTTACTATTCGCATGTCGAAATGGTGCCGGCCGTAACACTTGGTGTCATCATCGCCGGCGTGAATGCCTTCTTTCATGCCGGTGACATGAATATCAGCATGACTGACGGTTTCGTGTTGTTTCTCTTTGGCGCAATCAATCTCGGCGGTGGGCTTGCGATGTTCGTTGCGGGTGCGCGATTGATCCCCGCTTCGATCGCGTCATTGATCGGCACAGCAGAACCAGTTCTGGGTGGCATCTGGGTGTGGCTCATTCACGGCGAAGTGCCAAGTGTACGCACGATCATTGGCGGCGCGATTGTGATGGCCGCCTTGATCACCCATTCGCTGGGGCAATTGATGACAAGGGAGCGATGATTTTCTAACGCCCCCTCAAAAAAATCTCGCCGAGATTTTTCAAAATTGCATCGGGGGGACAGTCGCGATATTCATCGCTGCGTCCGGCGCGGTTGATCCATAGAGGATGAAATCCCGCAAGCCGTGCGCCCGCCACATCCCACCGATTGGACGAGATAAACAAGGTTAGGTTTGCCTCGATCCCGAATGCACCTTTCACGAGCCGATAGGCATCGGGCGCGGTTTTATAAAGACCGATTTCTTCAATCGAAATAAGTCCGTCAAATAGCGCTTCAAGGCCGGCGGCTTTCACCGCATCTTCAAGCATGGTGCCGTCGCCATTTGAGAGAATTGCGGTTTTGACCTTGTTATTGCGCAAATTTTCAAGCACTGGCCGGACATCGTCATAGGCGGCAAGATGTCGATAGGATTCAAGAAGCGCGGCGCGTAAGTCCTTTTGCGCGGGCGCCAAAGTCGCGAGCGCATAATCAAGCGACTCTTCAGTCAGGGCCCAAAACGACTCATAACGCCCCATTAGCGTTCGCACCCATGTATATTCGAGCTGCTTTTGCCGCCACAAATCGGAGAAAGCTTGTGCCTTCAGACCTAAAGCTTGGCCTGCTCGCATCACAGCGGAATGAACGTCAAATATGGTGCCATAAGCATCAAAAACGACGATATCGGCTTCAATATCCTTCACAAACCGCATGGTTCGACCTTCCCGATCTTGCTTTGGCGCGCACCAAATGAGCTCTGTGCAAGCACTTGTTTGCTCCTGTGCAAATGCCTTTTCAAGCGCAGAGGTCTATAAAGAGTCTCCACATTTAAGCCCGCCTTGCGGGGCACCCACCAAATTCTGGATAAAACCATGACTGATACGCTCTCCACCATCAAGGCTCGTACCTCTGCGAATAATTTCGACACGACGCATGTGTTGACCCTTGCCGAAATTGAAGAATTGGTTTCCTATGCGCAACATGCGCCGACCGCCTTTAATCTTCAAAACTGGCGCGCCCTCGCCTTCTCCTCAAAGGCGCAGAAGGAAGCGCTGAAGGCTGCGGCCTATGGCCAGCAAAAAGTTGCTGATGCGGCTGTGACTTTTGTCATCACCGGCATCAAGAATGGTTATAAGGAAATCGCACGTCTTGCGAAGCCGCTGCTCGATGCAGGCGCAATTAACAAAGCCGCCTATGATGTTTGGTCGGCATGCAAGCCAAGGGTTATTTTTCAGGTCCGATAAGCGGTTTTGATCCGGCTGCTGTTTCAAAAGTTGCGGGTCTTTGTGACAACGAAGTTCCAGTGATCCTCGTGGCCGTTGGCCGCGCCGCTCCTAGCAACTGGCCGCGCAAGCCCCGCCGCGCACTAACCGAACAAGTCAAGATTTTCTGATCTCTTTATCGGTTTAAATGGATCATTGATCACAAATCCGGCGGATCACTCCGCCGGATTTTTTATTTTTTGCCTTTGCGATCCGGTTACTGGCTAAGGCCCAAGAGCCGCATAAGTATTTTAAAGAGAATCGAATGAGGATCTTTGATGCCTTCGATCACATTGAAGTGATTACGTCCTTCAATAGCAATCGCGGCTTCTGAACGCGGCCAGAGTTTGGCGAGATCAATGCTGTGACGACAGAACTCTGATGATTCCTCCGCACCATAAATCGGCACCATCGGAATCGGATCATGCGGTCGTTGGTCGAAAAGCGTTAACGCCTCAGCGCTTTCTTTTGTGAGACGCAATTGCTCATTGATGGATGTATGAATTAAAGGCCGCACATCAAAGACACCCGAGACCGGAACCACGCCGCAAAAGACTTGACCATCAAGTCCCTGTGCCTTCCAATTCGTGGCACTCATCGCGGCGGCCAAATAACCGCCAGCCGAATGACCGGTAACAATCCACTTCGCCTTTTCTTCAGCTGTGAGATCTATCTTTGCCAAAGCGATAACGGCCTTGCGCACAGAGGTAACAATATCAGCAATCGTCACCTCAAAGCAAAGCGGATAATTCACAACCGCAACTGTAATGCTTTCTTTCAACAAGGCTTCAACAACCCACGAAAATTCATTCTTTGAAAAACTGCGCCAATAGCCGCCATGAATAAAAAGACATGCACCCTTGGCATGTGGCGCACGGAAAATATCCAGCACTTCACGCGGATGATCGCCATAGCGAAGATCCGCAAGCGGCAGATGAGCCTGCCGCGTGATGGCGGCCCATTCACTCCATTTCGGCTGATAGGTCGCAGCATCGCTCACGCGTAAGCGCGGATTATACTCCATCTCGCACCATTCAGGATCGTTAAAACGTAGTGCGTCACTCATCATCCACCTCCAGCCCGTTATCCTTTGCGGCACGGGCCCTTGCGCCAGATCACCGCCCATGAATACGATAGAGCGCCGGATTGATATCGCAAGCGTGGAGACCAAGACCCATGAGTACCAACACTTTTTTATTGGCCGAGGGGACACGCGTTATCGTAACCGCCGGGGCTTCGGGCATTGGTCGTGCGATTGCTGATCTATTGATTGCACAAAAGGCCCGCGTGCATATTTGCGATATTGATGAAGCTGCTCTGATGGCATTTAAAAAAATCCATCCTACACATGGCGTGACAAAAGCCGATGTTTCACAAGAAGCGGATGTCGAAACCATGTTTGCTGACGCTGCAAAGACTCTCGGTGGTCTTGATGCCTTGATCAACAATGCCGGCATTGCGGGCCCCACCCGCAAAGTGGAAGAGCTTTCGATAACCGAGTGGAACCGTACGCTTGATATTTGTCTCACCGGACAATTTTTATGCGCACGCAAAGCCGTGCCTTTGATCAAAGCCGCAGGGGGCGGCTCCATCGTCAATATGTCGTCTGCCGCCGGACGTTTTGGATATGCATTCCGAACGCCTTATGCGGCTGCTAAATGGGGTGTGATTGGTTTCACGCAATCGCTTGCTAAAGAACTGGGGCCCGACAATATCCGCGTCAATGCGATTTTACCGGGCATTGTTGAAGGACCACGCATGACCAATGTCATCAAAGCCCGCGCAGAACAAACGGGCGTTACTTACAAAGAGATGGAAAAGACCTATCTTGATCGCGTATCGATGCGGCGCATGGTGACAGCGGATGATGTTGCGGGCACGATTCTATTTTTGCTCTCGCATGCGGGGCGGCATATTTCCGGCCAATCGCTCGGTGTTGATGGCAATGTCGAAACTTTGTGAAGAAACACGTAAAGGCGTCAAATGTCATTGAAACGAAAAACCATAATCACCTGCGCCATCACTGGTGCAATCCACACGCCGTCAATGTCGCCGCACCTGCCGGTAACGCCTGATGAGATCGCGCAGTCAGCGATAGAAGCCGCAGAAGCGGGCGCGGCGATCGTACATCTTCACGCGCGAAATCCAGACAATGGACGCCCCGATCAATCGCCCGAAGCGTTTGGTAAATTCCTCTCAAAAATTCGAGCACGTTCAAATGTTGTTATCAATTTAACGACCGGTGGCGCGCCCTCAATGACGGTTGCTGAACGGGTGCAACCGGCCGCTCATTTCAAACCAGAACTCGCTTCACTCAATATGGGTTCGATGAATTTTGGTTTGTTTCTAATGCTCGGACGCTTTCATGAATTCAAACATGAATGGGAACCAATTGTTCTTGAGAATTCACGCGATCTTGTCTTTCGTAACACATTCAAAGACATCGAATTTGTGCTCTCAACTTTGAAAGATGCGGGCACACGTTTTGAATATGAATGTTATGACACCGCGCATCTTTATAATCTCGCTCATTTTCTTGATCGTAAACTCGTAACCCCACCGCTTTTCGTGCAAACTGTTTTCGGAATATTGGGGGGCATTGGCCCGCATCCTGATGATGTGATGCATATGAAGCGCACTGCTGATCGTTTATTCGGCGATGAGTATGTATGGTCGGTGTTGGGCGCGGGTCGCAATCAAATGCCCATTGCCACAACCGCCGCAGCAATCGGCGGCAATGTGCGTGTCGGTTTGGAAGATTCGATTTGGGCGGGCCCCGGAAAACTCGCGACTTCAAACGCCGAACAAGTCCGTATCGCTCGTACACTCATCGAAGGATTGGGATTAAGTGTGGCGACGCCCGATGAAGCGCGCGCGCTTCTGTCATTAAAAGGCGGAAACGCAGTTAATTTCTAACTGCTAAAAGAAAGAGAAAAACGAAAAGACTCTAAAAACAAAAAAGGCACCCAAAGGGCGCCTTTTCAGATGGAAAGACGACAGTCGATAGGCCTGATCACAAGCCGCCGAACACCGCTTTCGCGATGCGTACCCGCATCAAACCAGTTTCAGATTGCCTGCGCTGGTCTTGTTCTTACGGGGATCCATAATCAACTCATAGCTGATCTTCTGCTTTTCTTGCAGATCGGAAAGCCCGGCCTGTTGGACCGCAGAAATATGAACAAACACATCTGGACCACCGCCATCCGGCTGAATGAATCCATATCCCTTGGTCGCGTTAAACCACTTAACAGTTCCTGTCGTCATTACGTCCTCAAAGTCTCCACCACCAAATAACGGTCAATCACGCTAACCCCGAATGAGAAAAGACGCAATATTCCGGTGGATAAATTGTCGTGATGTCGGAATTATTTTAATGGATGTCGGTGTCAAGGTAAGGAGAACCTGCAGCCTGACGTCGCGAATTTTCAATTTACGCTTGTCCATCAACGGGTTAAAAGGCGCGCCAGAGATGATTTTTAATTGCCTGACAAGACAGTCTAGCCCCGAAATTTTGGAGTAACCGCCCGATGTCGAGCCCTGAAACCGCCCTCCCCGACCGCCTCTCGGTCGACCCCGACAGCCCGTTTCACGACGAGGCGCTGCTTGCCAAGGGGATCGGCATCCGTTTCAACGGAGTCGAGAAGACCAATGTGGGGGAATATTGCCTCAGCGAG